>DASUWA010000044.1 GCA_036378675.1 Acidimicrobiales bacterium | reverse complement strand
GCCCATCGACATGCAACGAACCCCGTACGCGGAAGGGGGTTCCATCTTCTGATCCTTGACGGTGGGAGCCGCGTCGATTCCGAGCATTCCGGGAACGGAGAACCCGTAGACGTCCGCGTCGAGCACCGCGACGTCGTGGCCGCCACGTGCGAGCGCGACCGCGAGGTTGACGGTGACAGACGACTTGCCGACTCCGCCCTTACCGGAGCTCACCCCGATTACGCGGGTCCGGCTGTGAGGACCAAACGGATTCGGGCGCCCCTCTTCGTGCCCCAAGCGGCCGGTTGGCCGAGCCTGAGTTTGCCCCGCGTGGGAGTGCCCCGCATGAGCACCCGATCCAGAACTCCCGCTTGACGTCCACGCGTCGGGATCGGCAGCGCGCCCCGAGACCTTCGCCCGTACCGCCTCGAGCTCGGCGGGCGTCATCACGGTGAGCTCGACACGGACCTCGCGCACCCCCTTGAGGTGTTCGATCGCCTCGGTCACGCGTCGAGTGATCTCTTCCCGAAGCGGACAACCCGGCACCGTGAGCGCGACCGTTACCCCCACCCTCCCACGGCGGACCTCGATCGTCCTGACCATGTCGAGCTCCACGATGCTGACCCCGAGCTCGGGGTCGTTGACCTTGCGAAGGGCCTCGAGGACGTGCTGCTCACTGAGCGCCAAAGTCGTCTCCTTGTTGGTGCCCATCCAGGGCCGGGGGAGCTGGCCGCCAGATTTGCACTATGACGCTAGGTACAATACCGCAACGCCCAAGTTTCTGGCCTGCGGCGATTCAGGGAATTGCCGTTTGACCAGGACTTTTTACCGATGGTTGGTTTCTGGCGTTTGACACCAGTGTCCGCGGTCTTGTGGGGAAACTGTGGCGTAACTTCGTGGTCTAGCGCAGGGATCTGAGCGTCGGTGTCCCCGCACGCCGACGAGGGCGATAACTACGCCCACAGCGAGAATGACAGTTGCTATTTCCCTGACGATCTCCGGCCAATTGCGGCCAGCCGCTTCCGCCCCGATCAACACAGCGGGCAAGACTACCGAGCGCGCCCCGCTGCATATCTCGTAGGTGATGTACCGCGAGTTACCGCTTGTTGCCGCCCTTGGTACGCCTAGCGCTCCATGCGGTAGTCCTGCTTGGTGCCCCCGCTGCTCGCCTTCGGGGTCACCCGAAGCCCCTTATTGTGAGGTGGAAACGGTGACCTTCTTGTTAGCGAAAATAGCCATTGCTGGATCGCTTCCCGCAAGGGTCCAAAGTTGACGCAAGGCTACCAAGCGCTGGGGCGTGCGGTCGACTTAGAGTGATGTCAGTGCTGTTTGAATGGTTCGATGATTGGGCCCACGATCACGTTGGAGTCACGTTGACACTTGTCTCCGGGTCCAGGGAGGATGATCTTCGACGCGCGTTTAACGCCGGCTCTTTTCTAGAGGAACCGTTGACGTGGCTTCAGGCGGCCAACATCCCAGCGGGCCGACCGGATTCGGAAGTCCAGTTGTCCCCGCAAAGTATTGAGATGTTGAAATGGATCGGGCGGACCCCGGATGATGTTCGAGCAGTAAACCCTAAGCCGATCCAGGGTTACGTAAGAGTCACAACAAGCAATGGCTGGACGGTGGGCGTCGAAGCTTCGACGACTCGAGGCGCGGACCAGGCCGTTTTGACGGCTCTCTCAACTGTGCAGCATCGTACGCTGTCGTACGCAAAAACGCCCGGGATCTCTCCGCTGCAGTACGCGGAGGATGGTGTGGTGATCTGCGGGATCGATACCGTCGTTCCGACACAGGGTTGGGGAACAGATAGGGAGTTCTTTTCGAACCTCGCTCTTAGGCTGCTGGATCAACAACCGGACGTCTTTGCGCCGGCCGTCGTCGCGGAACTGCTTGACCGATGGCTCGACTTGAGAATCTCCCCCGAGGTGTTGGAAGGACCTCTGCGTGCTGCTCCCATGACCGAGTGAGCACTTCTGATTCTGCTGGTTCACGCGGGTAACGCCCCTCCCGGCTGAGACTGTCGAGAAACTGATCGAGAAGGTTCCTGCCCGGTATCGCTGATTGTTCTCGGCGCTGCCACGGGAGTCCGAATCTCCAAAGCTTTCGGGTTGACCAACGACCGGGTCGACTGGATCCGGCGGACGGTAACAGTCAACCGCCAGCTTGTCGGCGTGCGCGAGGGACGATGTGGCGCGAGACGGCCGACCTTCTCGGGATTCCCCTCGGCGACGGGTTCCACCAGTTGCGCCACTTCTACGCCTCGGTGCTCATCGCGGCCGGAAGCTCGGTCAAGCTCGTTCAGGAGAGGCTCGGTCACACCTCGGCTCAGATGACCCTGGACGTCTATTCGCACCTCTGGCCGGAGGATGACGACAAGACCCGGACGGCCGTCGATTCGGTGTTGCTCTTGCAGTCGCGTGGGGAACGCGTGGGGTAGCGACTCGATGGCTTCGCGAAAGTGCAGGTCAGAACTGCAACGGGTTTCTACTATCCCGGTAGGTACAATACCCGTTGTGGGGTCAAAGGCAGAGTCCGCCGATGCCCGATCAGAGGCCGAATTCGCGGCAGATACACCCGCCGCGTCCTCGAGTGCCGAGCAGCCGCTGACCGACGCGCAGTTCTCCGCTGCTGTCGCCGCGGTCACGTCGGCATTC
>DASUWA010000043.1 GCA_036378675.1 Acidimicrobiales bacterium | reverse complement strand
GTGGGGTCAAAGGCAGAGTCCGCCGATGCCCGATCAGAGGCCGAATTCGCGGCAGATACACCCGCCGCGTCCTCGAGTGCCGAGCAGCCGCTGACCGACGCGCAGTTCTCCGCTGCTGTCGCCGCGGTCACGTCGGCATTCGGCGACCCGACCCGCCGCCAGATCTATCTGTTCGCCCGGGAACATCACGAGGGTGTCACCGCCTCCGGGGTCGCGGACAAGTTCGCGTTGCATTCGAACGTCGCTCGGCATCACCTGGACAAACTCACGGCCGGCGGTTACCTGGAAGTTCAGGTGCTTCGCCCCTCCGGCGGTGGTGCCGGCCGCCCCTCCAAGCGTTACCGAAAGTCCGCGCGAGACACAGGCGTCGTCTCTCCCCGGCGCGGCGACGACCTTCTGATCATGCTGCTCGGTGAGGCCCTCGCGCTGGTCCCGCCGGACAAGGCTGAGGCGATGGCCGAGTTGGTCGGCGAAACCTATGGACGTCGCTTGGCAGCGCAGATGTCGCCCGGTGAGGGACACCGGTCCTTCAGGGTGGCGCTCCATGCGATCGCGGACGCGTTGACCGCGCACGGTTTCGAAGCGCATGCCGAGGCACGTGGCGGCTCGTTGGCGCTGATCAAAGACGCCTGCCCGTTCTTCGACACCGCCCGCCAGCACCCGGTGATTTGCGCGGTGGACCGGGGCATGGTGCGCGGGATGCTGTCCTCCCTTTACGGGGAGGCGGTGATCTCGACCGAGTCGTCCAGGGCGCTGGGCGACGACGCGTGCGTCAGCCTTGTCTGATGTAAGCACCCCCGGCGCCGACGCCGACGGCCCTGTCCGCGCATACTTGGATCACGCGTCTGCGTCTCCGCTACGGCCCGCAGCGCGCGAAGCGATGCTCCGGTGGCTCGATGCGGCGGACCCGGGAAGGGTTCACACCGAGGGGTGGACCGCGAGGTATGCGCTCGAGGAGGCCCGCGAGAACGTCGCCGGGTTTTTGGGAACCAGGTCCCGCCAGGTGATATTCACCTCAGGAGCGTCCGAAGCGATCAACGCGGCGGTGTTCGGCGCTGCCGCCAGGAACAGCGAACGATCCCTGCGTGTCGTTCTCTCGCACGTTGAACACAGCGCGGTGCGAGATGCCTCTCAGCGGGACGCCGGCGAGCTGGTCTGGGTGGGAGTCGACCGGACCGGCCGCATAGACGACGAGCAGGTCCGCATGGCTGTAGCCGACACGGACGGGCCGGTTCTGGTCCACTGCCAGCTGGCCAATCATGAGGTCGGCACCATTCAACCGGTCCGCGAGATCGCATCGATATGCGAGCTGTACGGCGCGATGTTGCACGTCGACGCCGCCGCCGCTGCGGGCCATGTCCCCATCAGCTTCGATGAACTCGGCGCGGATTTCCTGTCGGTCTCCGCTGCGAAGATGGGCGGACCCAGAGGAGCCGGAGCTCTGCTCGTTCGGCGGGGCCTTCGGGTGCCGCCGTTCATCGTCGGCGGGATGCAGGAACGGGCACGACGCGGAGGGTTGGAGAACGTTCCCGCGGCCGTTGGTTTCGGCGCCGCCGCCGCCGAGTTGTCATCGCCTGGCCGGTTGGGCGACGAGGCCCAGGCGGCCGGGTTGCTCATCGATCGTCTGCGCGAATCGGCGCTAGGAATCGACGGCGTGGAGGTATTCGGGCCGCGCGATCCCGCCGCCCGGTTGCCAAGCCTTCTGTGCCTGGGTCTGTCCGGCGTCGAAGCCGAGCCGGTCTTGATCGGGTTGGATCAGGCCGGGATCGCTGCCCACTCGGGTAGCTCGTGCTCCTCCGAGGCGCTGGAGCCTTCACCGGTGCTGGAGGCCATGGGGGTTGACGCCGAACGCAGCTTGCGGTTCTCGGTTGGTTGGTCGAGCACGGAGGCCGAAGTCGATCGCGCTGCGGCGGCGCTGCCACGCGTCATACGCAGGCTCAGGGCGCTCGCCTACCCGCCTTCCTGACCAGCCTTGGTTTGAGCGTCCCGCAACGCCTGCCGAACTCGGGGCGCGAGTTGGGGATCCGGGTTGTGATCGAGATACCACTGCAGCTCTGGGATCGCGCTCGCGTAGTCGCCTTCACTTAGCAACGCGATGCCGCGGTAGACGTGCGCAGGCGCGTAGCCGGGCTCCACCTTCTCGGCGTTCGAGAGCATGGACAGACCCTGCTTGAGAAGAGCCGGTTGTTGGGTCTCGGCCAGCAACCAACCCTCCCCGGTAAGAGCTTCGGGCTGGTTCGGGTACGAGCTCAGAATGGCCTGGTAGTCCTTGACCGCGGACAGCTGGTCCCCGCTGGACTCGGCCTTGGAGGCCTTGGCGAGCTGCTGGGCGACGGCCTGTGACCCGAGGGCCTCTCCGGTGATCTCCTGTCCCGGGAGACGGGTGGCAGATGAGGCGACGACCACCCAACACGCGCCGGCGGCAACGACCACCGCCGCGATGCCGACACCCACGCGCCGCCTCCACGCCACGAAGCCATCCAACCGAGCAACTGGTGCAACGTCGTGATGCATGGCGATGACCTCGTCGTAGACCCCGGCCCCGTCGTCAGCAGCGAGCGCGCGCAGCACTGAGGCGGCCCGAGCGGTGTACGCCTGTCTGAGCGAGTCGTAGTCGGCCTCGTCGATATCCCCCGCCTCGAACTCCGCGTCGAGATCCTGCAACGAGCGAAGGCAGAAGTCGCGTTCCTCCTCGAGGGCTTGCCTGTCGGACGGATACGGGTCGTTCACGCCGGCGCCTCTCGGGATCGCAACGCGTCGTCCACCAGCCGGCGGTCGGCTTCGCTCGGACCACCCGTTTGCCATTGCAATCGTGCCCGCCATCGCCGGAATGCAAATGCGAGCCCGCCGGCACCGGCCAGGACGGCGAGAACGGGAAGCACCCATACGACGAGCGCGACGCCGGTTGCCTGAGGTTTCTCGAGGATGCTCGGGCCGTAAGCGCGCTCGAGCCCCGCGAGGATCTGTTGCTCGCTCTCGCCGGCGGCAAGTTCCTGCCGGATCTGGTCGCGGATCTGAACCGACGCGGCAGCCTGCGATTGCGCGGCGGACTGCCCTTCACACACCGGGCAACGGACCTCTCCGGCCGTGTGCATGACTCGGGCATCGGGGCTTGAAGACGGGGGCGAGCGATGTGTCCCTACGACTAGCGCGCCGGTAGCAATCCCGGCCAGAAGAACCCAGGGCAGCCAGCGGCGCCAGATCACGAGCCGGCTCCGGTTGCCGGTACCGCTGAAGCCGTGGTTCCGCTTGCCTTGGATATAACGGCATCGAGCTGCGTCGAATTGATCTGACCCACGTACTTGGCCACGACGGTCCCAGCAGGATCGACCAGGTAGCTCTCGGGCAGCCCACCCACGCCGTAGTTGACGACGGCAGAACCATCATCGACAGCGGGCCAGGCGGCGTGCCAGGAACGAAGGAACGAAGCAAGTCCGGGAACGTTCTGCTCGTCGTAGGCGACGGTAAGGACCAGCGCATCCCCGGCGCCCTGGTGCTGCTTGTCGAAGTTCAGGAGCTGCGGCATCTCCTCCTGGCAGGGCACGCACCAGCTCGCCGCGAAGTTGACGAGCACCCACTTGCCAGCGAACTGGGCCAAGCTGACGTCGGCCGCACCATTGCCGGGGCCGTCGATCGCTTTTCCCTTGATTGCCGGGGCGGTCCTGCCTACCAGAGGGCTCGCAGAGGTGACCTGGCTCGCGGGACCGCTGCTTGCTAGGACGGCGACGAGGACTGCGAGCACCACTGCAGCCCCCAGCGCAATCCACATCACCGGTCGACGCCTCACGCTTGCCCCTCCATCCGGAGAGCCACCGGTTGCTTCTCGAGCAGGATCTCGGCCTTGTCGAGCCCTGTTTCGCGCTCCGGGACACGTGCTCCGACCGGCTTGATGGGTCGCCGCCTCCGCCGGCCGGGCCACGCCGACAACGCCGAGCCCGCGATGATCACGCCTCCACCGATCCAAATCCACATCACGAGGGGCTCGACGATCACTCCTACAACTACTGGGCCGCCGGGCTTGGCCGGTGTGGCGGCCAGCGTCAGGTAGACGTCCTCTCCGGGGCGGCTTCTCACCGACGGAGTTCCGATCTCTTCGCTTGCAAACGGATAGTCGCTTATCGCCGGCCCGTAGACCTTGCCTCCGTCCACCCGGACCAGCGCCTCGACCGCGCTGTGAGTCGCTCCAGAGATGGATCTCATCCCTAGATAAGAAAACGAGTGGCCGTCAAAGCGAGCGGTCTGACCCTGCGACAGGGTCAGCTGAGTCTGATGAGCGAACGAGTGGCTGGCCGCGAAGGCCACCGCTATCAACACCACACCCAGGTGCACGACCATCCCGCCGTTGGCCCGTCCTACGAATCCCCTCCACCCCTGACGACGGGTCGCGATGACAAGCTGGCGGATCGCGGAACCCCCGGCGAATGCCCCCAAGCCGAAGGCTAGCAATGGATTCAGGCCACGCACCCCCGCTGCGACGCAGACGACGAGCACACCAACTGCGGCGATTGACGGCCACAACAACCGGCTTCGCAATAGCTCTCCGGACGCCTTGCGCCAAGGAAGCACCGGCGCGACGGCCATTAGGAACAGGAGGCAGACGACGATCGGCAGGGTCATCCGGTCGAAGTACGGTGCGCCGACAGTTATCTGCGAGCCGTTGAGGGACTGCGCGATCAACGGGAACACGGTTCCCAGCAGAACCACCAATGCGAACGCCCCGAAGAGCAGATTGTTGGCGAGGAACGCGCCCTCCCTCGACACCGGCGAATCGATCGCGCCCGGCGACCGCAACCGATCACCTCGCCACGCGAGGAGACCCACTCCTCCGGCGACAACGAGCCCAAAGAAGGTCAGCAAAGCCGCGCCGATCCCGGTGTTGTTGAACGAGTGGACCGACTCCAGCACACCCGAGCGGGTGAGGAACGTCGCAAGGATCGTCAACGAGAACGTCGCCATCACGAGCGAGAGGTTCCAGACTCTGAGCATCCCCCGCCTCTCCTGGACCATCACTGAGTGGAGGTACGCGGTGGCAGTGAGCCAAGGGATGAAGGCTGCGTTCTCGACCGGGTCCCAGGCCCAGTAGCCACCCCAGCCAAGGACCTCGTAGCTCCACCAGGCGCCGAGGATTACCCCGGCCGTCAGGAAACCCCACGAGAACAGCGTCCACCTTCTCGTCTCAATGAGCCAGCCCTCTCCGACCCGCCCGGTGATCAGGCTCGCGCACGCGAAAGCGAACGGGACGGTGAAGCCGACCAAGCCGAGGTAGAGCATCGGCGGGTGGAACGCGACGAGCACGTGGTTCTGAAGCAGAGGATCAGGGCCCGGTCCGTCGGTGGGGACAGCACCGTGCACGTGGGTGAACGGGTTCGCCACCGTCGCCATGAGACCGAAGAAGAACACCGCCACGCCATACGCGATCGCGGTGGCCCAGCCAACCAACGGGTCGGTCACGCGCCGGCGAAAATGGACCGCGATGGCGGCCAAGTAGCCGGCCAGTACCAGCCCCCACAGAAGAATGGAACCGGCAAGGTTCGACCACATAGCGGTTATGCGGAAGAGAAGAGGCGTCGCCAGGCTGTCGTTGTTCGAGACGTACTGCAGCGAGAAGTCTCTGGTGATGAGCGCGTGTTGCAGAGCGATCGTTGCAACCGCCGCGCCAAGAAGAATGACCCAGGTGTAGGTGCGCCCGGCGCGGAGCAACGTTTCTTTTTTCCGAACCAGTCCGAACACCAGCGTCGCGCAGCCGGCAACCGCGCCCGCCAGAGCGAAGATGATTGCGCTGTAGCCGACTGCCGCGTTCACGGTTGTCCCGATCCCGGGAGCGTCGATGCCGGGAGTTGCGACTTCAGCCGGTTCGGATGCGCTTCGGTGTAGCTGGCCGAGTGCTTGACCACGATCCGATCAGCCGCATATGCAGCTCCCTGCCAGTGTCCCTCGAGAACGACCGGTATGCCGGCCTTGAACAGTTCGGGCGGCTCGGCGCTGTCCACCACGTTCACGCTCACGCCGTTGGCGATGATCGAGAAAAGAGTCCTGCCCGCCGCCTGTTGCACCCCCGGCTCGACGGTCCCCTCGATCCGGAACTGGCGCGAGCCGAGCGAAGCTCGGTCCGCCACCGCCTGATCGGCGGTCTTGAAATAAACCGTCGCGTTGTCAAGCCCTTCGAACAGAAGGAAGCCGAGCGCGCCGGCGACGACGACCCCGGCGACGACGCGGCGTTTCCACGACGTCAGGTAGGCGCGCCGGCGGAGTCGCGGGGCTAGCGCGACTTGCGTGCGATCCGAGGACTTCAGCGCCACGTCTTCTCGCGGTCGGGGAGCCGGCGGGCCAGAACCCGCCCACGGTGGACGGTCCGCCACGCGTAAACCGCGAGGAGGAACGCTGCCGCTCCCCAACCGCCCGCGACGTAGCCGCTCAACTCCCCACCCCGCTCCCCACACCCGCTTCGGCCTTGCGCTCGGCGATCGCGGCGGCAAAACCCTCTTCCTCGAACCGGTCTTCCATCAGCTCAACCCGGTAACGGTGCAACACCAACCACGCGAACAGAAGGCCGTACGCCAGAAAGGACATCAGCATGGTCACCAGCTGCCAGCCGTGAATGCTGGGGTTCGGTCGCAGGAGGGTGTTGTCCTGATGCAACGTCTGCCACCAGGTCGTCGCCTCGTGGTCGACCGGCACCAGCAACGCGGCGACGACGGCAGCGATGGCGCTCCGCCTCGCGCGCGAGTCGGGATCTCCGCCTGTTCGACGAAGTGCCAGATATCCGACGAACACCGCGAAGAGCAGCGCGGTCAGGGTCAGCCGTGCATCCCAGGTCCACCAAACACCCCACGCCGCCTTGCCCCATATCGAACCGGTGACCAACGTGATGGCGCAGAAGAGAACCCCAACTTCGGCTGAGGCCGCTGCAAGGCGATCCCAGCGACGGCTGCGAGTTCGCGGCCAGAGATACGCGAGGCTGGCGAGGGCGCAGAGCCCGAACCCGACATAGGCCGCTGTCGCGGCGCCGGGGTGCACATAGATCAGCCTGACCAGCTGTCCTTGGGTTACGTCCGGTGGCGACACGACGAAAGCGAGCCAAGCCGTTACCGCGAGGGAGGCCAGGGTCGCCGCGCCCAGCACGAGCGTGGTCCTGTCTGCGGTACCCCTCCTGCTCACGCTTCCTCCAAGAGAGTCGCGAAACCCAGCACGCCTATGGTCAGGTAAATGGCCGCAAAGCTTCCCAACAACGCCATCCAGCGCCAACCGTTGGTGTGGGACAGGCCGAGAGCCGCCATCCACGTCTGCGTGGCGCCGAGCAGCACCGGCGCGACGACAGGCAACACGAGCAGCGGGAGCAACGTCTCGCGTACACGCAGTCCCGCAGCCATCATCCCGTAGACGACACCGGCTGCGGCGAGCCCGACGGTCGCGGCCGCGGCGCTCAGAACCAGCAGCGCGGGATTGCGCAGTGTCGTTCCGAAAAGAACAACGACCCCGGTGCCGAGCAGCACCTCGAGAAGCACCAGTTGCAACGCGACCGCCGCGACTTTTCCGAGGAAGACTCCTGCCGGATCGAGGCCGCTCAACCTCAAACCATCCCTCGCCCCGTCGGCCGCTTCGATCGCGAAGCTCCGCTGCACCGACAACAGAGAACACAGCAACACCGAAACCCAGAACAGGCCCGGGGAGGCCTGCTTGAGGATGGTGTGGTTCTGATCGAACGCGAACCCGAAGAGCAAGAGAACAAGGATCGCGTAGGGGGCGACCTGTGTTGTCGTCACCCGGCTGCGCAGCTCCACCCGCACGTCCTTGCCCGCGATCAGCGCGGCGTCACGCCACATGGATCTTCCTCTTGGATGGCTCTGACATTGATGACATTGATTCCGAAAAAGTAAGGGCGTCGTCGGTCACCACGCCTCCCGCGACGGTGACCCGTCGGGCGGCGAGAACGGATGCGCGCTCGCGTTCGTGGGAGGCGATCAGCACGGTCGTGCCGCGCCTGGACGCGTCGCGGATCAGGTCATCGAGAACGTCGCGGTTCTCAGCGTCGAGACCGGCGTGAGGCTCGTCGAGAAGCCAAAGCTCGGGATCACGGGCCACCAAGACAGCGAGCGCTGCGCGCCGGCGCTGACCCGCCGAGAGCGCCCCGACTTGCGTCGAGGGAAGCCGGCCGGTCAACCCAAGCCTCTCGAGCGCAGGGGTGATCCTCTCCCGAGGTGCACGGGCGGCCCTGACGGCGAACTCGAGGTTGTCCTCGATGGTGAGGTCGTCGTAGAGGGCCGTCGCGTGGCCGAGCATTCCGACCCTGCGGCGGACCGCCCGCGGGTGGACGGTGATGTCCTCGCCGAGGACGTGCGCCTCTCCGGCGACGACCGGAAGCAGGCCGGCGCAGGCGCGGAGAATGCTCGTCTTGCCGGCCCCGTTCGCGCCCTGCAAAAGCAGTATCTCGCCAGGGGCAACGTCAAGGTCGACGCCGGCCAGCACGGGGAAGCGGCCGACCAGCGCGATGGCTGAGCGAAAGCGAATCACAGGGTCCATGACGGCCGCTTAAACGGTAGCGACCAGGCACGTTGCCCAGCCATTCGGGCCAGTCCTACCCATCAGATCGTCGAGAGCTTGCCGAGGCCAAGGGAGTTCAGGACGTCGGAGAACCACGTCGACAGGAGGTGAAGGCTGTGGGTGAGCAGCAAGACCCCGAGCGCGGCGAGCAGCAGCCCCGACACCAGGTTGATGCCCCGCACGTGGCTCTTGGCGAACGAAAGGAGCCCGGTGAGCCTGCCGAAGGCGACTCCCACCGCAACGAAGGGGACCCCCAAACCGAGCGAGTAGGCGACCAGCATGGCCTCGCCTCTGGCGAGCGTGTGTGAGTCGCTGGCCAGGCTGATCACCGCCGCCAACACGGGTCCGATGCAGGGAGTCCACCCGAAGGCAAAGGCCATCCCCATTACCGGCGCCGCCCACTCGCCGAGCTGAGAAGGAGCGACGTGCCAGCGTCTTTCACGCATGAGCCACCTTGGCCTGACAATCCCGGCGAACAGCAGTCCTCCGGCGATGATCACTGCGCCGGCGACCTCATCGAGAACGCGCTGATGGGCGTTGAGGCTCTGACCAACGCCGGACGCAGCGGCCTCGATAAGCGCGAACACGACCGTGAATCCTGCGACGAACAGAAGAGTCGAACGCAGAAGCCTCCGCTGATTCGGGCGGGATGTCACCGCAAGATCGGCTGTGCCGACGCCGGACATCATCGACAGATAGGAGGGCACCAACGGAAGGACACAGGGCGACAGGAAAGAGATGATCCCGGCGCCGAAGGCGACTATGTACCCCGCAGGCGAGTGCAGGATGAGATGGTTACCGGTCATGGGCCGCTACATGGGGGGTCACTTACAACTCGGCCTCTAGACGACGGCACCGGCACATGATGTCATCGGTTGGGCCGGGAAGGCCCGCGGGCCGTCGCGGGGGCGGTAGCGTGAAACCCCATGTGGTTGGCCGTGATCGCCGTTGCGGCGGGCTGTGTTGTCGGTCTTTTGGCGGGCGGCAGCTTGGGCAACCTCGTTGAGTCCAGGCTCCGCTGGCTGTGGATCCTCGGGGCGGGCGCCGTGTGCGTGGCGCTTGCCAACCAGTGGTTGCCGGGCACGGGCGGCCTCTGGCTGGTCGTCGTCGGGTACGTGCTGATGTTGGGGTTCGCCTTTCGCAACCTGAGCCAACCGGGAACGGTGCTGGTCGCAGCCGGATTGTTGTCGAACCTGTTGGTAATAGGCGTGAACGGCGGTATGCCGGTCCGAGGCCTCCCGGCCGGCGTGCAAGCGGGGGGCCATCACCACGGCGAGCAGGCCAGCGACCGGCTAACCGGTCTCTCGGACGTGTTCTATGTGGCCCCGTTAGGAGAAACCGTGTCTGCCGGCGACATTCTCCTGGCGGGCGGGGTCGGCACCGTGGCCGCATTCGCAGTAGTCAGAGGTCGTCGACCGGGCAGAACTGCCATCGGGGCAGGCGCCGGGGCGGCCTCGTGAGCGAAGTCGCGGTCAGCCTCTCATTCCGCCTCGGTGGTGCCGACGGCGTCTCGATCGAGGCCGCCAAATGGCAGTGGGCGCTCGAACACCTCGGCTACCGGGTCCGCACGGTCGCCGGCGAGGGACCGGTCGACTTTCTGGTGCCAGGCCTCGGTGCGGGCGCGTGGCTCACCGGGCGGCCAGAAACGCCACTCGACCGCGACGCCCTCGGCGCAGCTCTGGACGGTGCCGACCTGGTGGTTGTCGAGAACCTCTGCTCGCTGCCACTCAACCAACCGGCTTCGGATGCGGTCGCCGAGCTGCTTCGCGGGCGCCCCGCGGTCATGCGCCATCACGACCTTCCCTGGCAGCGGGCGCGCTTCGCAGACCATCCTCCCCCGCCTGACGATCCGGAGTGGGTTCACGTCACCATCAACGAGCGATCCCGCCGTGAGCTTGCCTTCCACGGGATAGAAGCCAGCGTCGTTCGCAACGCCTTCGATCTCGACGCTCCTGTGGGCGATCGCGGCGCCACCCGCGCATCATTAGGAATCGACCACGACCGTCTCCTGGTGCTGCAACCGACCCGGGCGATCCCGCGCAAGGACGTGAGAGGCGGGCTTGCACTCGCCCAGGCGATCGGAGCGGCGTTCTGGATTCTCGGCCCAGCGGAAGAAGGCTACGAGGACAAGCTCAAGCGGCTTCTCGACGCGGCCCGGGTGCCGGTGTTCCACGGCCCGGTACCTCCTATGAGAGGTCACGCCGGGGTCGAGCACGCCTACGCTGCGTGCGACGCGGTGGTCTTTCCCTCGCTCTGGGAAGGCTTCGGCAATCCGCCGATTGAAGCGGGACTGCACCACCGGCCTGTCGCAGTCGGCCCCTACCCCGTTGGCGGCGAGCTCCGCGCCCTGGGATTCAGCTGGTTCGACGCGGACGAGCCCTACGAGCTGAGCCGCTGGCTCCAGAAGCCGGACCTAGGGCTTATCGAGCAGAACATCGAAGTTACCCGGCGATATCTGGACCTTGCGCACCTCCCCGCCCGTTTGGGCGAGGTGATCGTGTCCGCCGGGTGGCGCCTACCGACCCAGGGAGGGGGTGTTAGCGGCCGGCTGGCGGGCTCAAGCGGTACCGCCGCCGCCGCGCCTTGGCCGCCAGTAGGCTGGTCCCGGGCCTTCTAGCAGGCAGGGGCCGAAGCGGCTCAGGAGGCCGTGCAGTTACACGGGCAGGCGACGGGTTGGGTGGCCTCACAACGCAGGAGTTCGGCAACTCACCGCCCCTTCCTGCACAGCAGGACGAACTGCCCAATACACGCAGTTTCAACAAATTCGGACATGAGGGACAAGTGAGCGGACCGCGGATCACGGAGACCAGGCTCGGCGAGCCGCAAATCACCGAGCTGCGCCAGCGGCTGCCGGCCGCGGAAAGGCGCAATCAGCTGCTCAGTGTCGCGTTGGAGAAGTTCGCCGCCAGCGGCTTTCACGGGACCTCCATGGAGGAAATTGCCGATGCTGCGGGCGTAACCAAGCCCGTCCTGTACCAACACTTCCCATCAAAGCGGAAGCTGTACCTCGAATTGTTGGATCTAGTTGGCCGGGAACTCCTCGGGCTGCTGATCCGACGTGCTGAAGCGGAGAAACAGCCATATCAGCGCGTTCTGGCCGGTTTTCGCGCTTACTTCCGGTTCGTCGGGGAGAACACCAGCGCGTTCCAGCTTCTGTTCGGGAGCGGCGCCCGCCGGACGGACGAGTTCGCTGACTCGGTCGCCACCCTCGAGGAGTCGATAGCTGTCACCATCGGCACCTTCATCGACGCCGATATCGACCAGACCCACAGGGACCTGCTCGGGTACGCCATCGTGGGGCTCGCGGAAGTCGCCGGCCGGCGGTGGGTCGCACAGAGCTCCGAGGCGCTCGAGCCTGCAGAGGGCGACCGCATGGCCGACAGGCTGGCGGACCTGGTGTGGGCCGGTCTGCGCGGCCTTCCCGGCAATGCCTCCAGGGATGGCGCTGCTCATTGAGCCAATCGGAGACCAACGGCGTCCGTCCGCGGGTTCCGCCTAGCAGCGACCTGACCCTGGGCATGGTCTGCGTGGACAAGTCGCAGCCGGGAATCACGGTCTGGCGAATGCGGGCAGGAGACGAGTTCGCCAACCCGACCGGCGTGGTCCAGGGAGGCTTTCTCTCCGCGTTCGCCGACTCGGCTATGGCTACGGCAACCGTGACCAACCTGCAAGGCCGGAAGGCCTACGCCGCCAACACAGAGCTGAAGATCAGCTTTCTGCGCGCCGCTCCCGTGGGTGAGACCTACACCTGCGCCGCGCGGGTCATCGGCGGCGGCAAGCGGGTGACCTTCGTGGAGGCGGAGATAACCGACGACGCCGGCCGCTTGGTGGCGAAAGCGTCGTCGACCTACTTGCTGACGCCTCGGGACTGACCGGCCTACAGGCGTGCGAGGACTGCTTCGGCGCTGCTGACGTCGAGTCCGAGGGTCTCCTCGACGGCAAGGTCGGTCACCACACCGTCCTTGAGGATCATGGCGTAGCGCTTCGAGCGGACCCCGAGTCCGCCGGCAGTCAGGTCGACTTCGAGTCCCACCTCTTTCGTAAACGTCGCTGAGCCGTCTGCAATCAGGACGACCTTGTCGCCGACGTCATTCGCTTCCCCCCACGCCTTCATCACGAAGGCGTCGTTTACAGAAACGCACGCGATGGTGTCCACGCCCTTCGCGGTCAAATCGTCGGCACGCAGCACGAACCCTGGCAGGTGATGGTCGCTGCAGGTCGGTGTGAAAGCGCCGGGAAGGCCGAAGAGAACCACGGTCCCCTTTCCGAGAAGGTCGCCGGTCTGCGCCGCTTCCGGTCCGTTCAGGCCGGGCACCTGCACCTTGACGTCGGGGATCTTGTCTCCTACTGCGATGGTCATCTGGTCTCCTGGGGCAGCTTCGAGGGGAACCCGCCCAGAGTATGAGCAGGACGATGGGAGGGCCATTCCGCCTTCACGTTTTCGGTCGTAGGCTGGTTGGCATGGCCGATAAGGACCCAGCTGCAGTACCAGAGGGCGATCAGCCTCACTGGAGGGGCATCAACCATCTGGCCCTCATAACCACCGACATGGACGCAACCGTCCGCTTCTACCACGGAGTTCTCGGAGCGAGACTGGTCGCGCATCTAGGTACGCCGGCGTTCCGTCACTACTTCTTCGAGATGGGCACCCAGAACACGATCGCGTTCTTCGAGTACAACAACGTCGAGCTCACTCCCTTCGCCAAGCCCGCAGGTGTACCTGACAAACGGGCCGTTCAGTTCGATCACGTGTCGTTCAATCTCCCGGACGAACAGGCGCTGCTGTCGCTCCGGTCCAGGCTGAAGGCGGCTGGTTGCGAGGTAACCGACGTAGTCGACCACTCGATGATCCGGTCGATCTATTTCACCGACCCGAACGGCATCGCTCTCGAGGCTTCCTGGTGGGTGGTCGACGCAACCGGGCGAGACGCCGACTACGGGGACCCGCAGCTGTTCGCCGACCCCGATCCGGTGCCGGCAGTGCGGGAGATTCAGGAGACCGGTCGAGTGTCCTCGGTTCCCCACACCAAGCTCGTTTGACCGCGGGCTCACCGTTGTGAGTGCGGTTGGTCTGACAAGATCAGCCGATGCCCACCAAAGCTGCCGACGGCCGCACCGACCAGGAGAAGCGGGCGGCCGCCGAAGCCGCAGCGGAGTTCGTTGAATCCGGGATGACCGTCGGACTCGGCACGGGCAGCACCGTCGCTTTCCTCCTGCCCGCTCTGGCGGAGCGACGTCTCGACATTCGCTGCGTCGCGACGTCGCCGGCGACGGAAGCGAACGCGAGAAGCCTCGGCCTCGACGTCGTTCCGTTCGACGAATCGGCGCCGGCGATCTCCCAGCTAGATGTTGCGATCGATGGAGCCGACCAGGTCGATCCCGACTGGTGGCTGATCAAGGGAGGCGGCGGCGCCCACACCCGGGAGAAGGTCGTGGCCGCGGCGGCTGCTCGGTTCGTGGTCATCGTCTCGTCCGAGAAGGTCGTCGAGCGCCTCGAGTCCCCCGTTCCTGTCGAGATCCTCGCCTTCGGAGCCCAGGCGACGCTGCGGGAGCTGCAACGCTCCGTGCTCAGGCCGTCCACGCCACTCTCACCTGAGGGGGGCTTGATCGCCGACTGGTTCGGCGAGATCCGCGACCCGGCGCAGCTGGCGTCGTGGTTCGATTCAATCGCCGGCCTTGTCGGCCACGGGCTGTTCCCGCCCGAGATGGTGTCGGACGTGATCGTGGGGCGCGGTCCGAGCGCGGAGCGGCTGCCGGGCCGGCGCTGAAGCAAGACCTGAACGGTTCACCCTGGACAGTCCGGGCGTGCTTTGGGCGTGGATCCGAGCATCCCGTGGGCGAATTTCACACCCAAACGCCAAATCCACGCCCAAACAGCCCAGCCCCGCCACCTCAAACGGGTGCTTCGCCGGCAGAAGGCACAAGCCCACGCCCACGGCGCCGGCGCCGGTCGCTAGTTGATGTGGATCCCCGAGATAGCCCTTGCGATCACCAGGTGCTGGATCTCGCTTGTGCCCTCGAAGATGGTGAAGATCTTCGCGTCGCGGTGCCAGCGCTCCACCGGGTGCTCCCGGATGTAGCCGGCGCCGCCGAGGATCTGGATGGCTTCGTTGGTGACGCTCACGGCAGTCTCGCCGGCGAAGAGCTTGGACTGAGAGCCTTCGGCCGCTTCGAAGCCGGTGCCACTCGAGCCCCGCCACGAGGCGTTCCAGACCAACAACCGCGCTGCATCGGTCATCATCCGCATCTGGGCGAGCTTGAAGGCGATCGCCTGGTTCTCGATGATGGCCCGGCCGAACTGCTTGCGGTCCTTGGCGTACTCGAGGGCGTACTCGTACGCCGCCCGGGCGATCCCGACCGCCTGGGCCCCGACCGCCGGCCGGGTGCTCTCGAAGGTCGCCAGCGCGGCCTGGCCCCGCTGACCGGTACGGCCTTCACGGGCGCGGGCGAGGCGCTCGTCCAGCTTCTCCTTGCCGCCGAGCAGCAGCCGCCCGGGAATCCGGACGTCGTCGAGGACCACCTCGGCGGTGTGCGAGGCCCGGATGCCCATCTTCTTGAACTTCTGGCCCATCGACAGGCCCTTGGTTCCGGGCGGGACGATGAAGCTCGCCTGGCCCCTGGCCTTCAGGTCGGCGTCGACCGATGCGACGACCACGTGGATGTCCGCGATGCCGCCGTTGGTGATCCAGGTCTTGGTGCCATTGAGCACCCACTCGTCGGACTTCTCGTCGTAAACCGCACGGGTCCGCATCGAGCTCACGTCCGAGCCGGCGTCTGCCTCCGATACGGCGAACGCCGCCAGGGCGATCTTGTCGGGGGTCCCGAAACACTGCGGTACCCACTCGGCGATCTGCTCGGGGGTGCCGTTGGCGAAGATGCCAGCGACGCCGAGGGTGGTGCCGAAGATCGCCAGGCCGATGCCGGCGTCGCCCCACGCCATCTCCTCCATCACGAGCGGCACCGAGATGCCGGTCGAGTCGCCGAACATGTTGGCGACGAAGTCGAGGGAGTACAGGCCGATCTTCGCGGCTTCCTCGATGATGGGCCACGGGGTTTCCTCCCGCTCGTCCCACTCGTGTGCGGCCGGGCGCACCACGTTCTCCGCAAAATCGTGGACCCACTTCTGAAGCTGAATCTGATCCTCGTTCAGCGCATTCGAAAAATCAGCCATCGAAATCCTCCCGACCGCCTTTAGTTACCCAACGGTAACATGGCTGCAACACCTATGTCACGTGACCTATGGCGCAAAGGCTCCGTTACGCGACTTCCCAGAAGGTAAAAGTGCTGGTCGGACGCTGTCAGGCGGCCAACTTTCGGTCCGCCAAAGTTTCGGCCGACAAAATTTCGCCGGCCGACGTTTCATGTAGCGGTTTTCACCGTCACGGCTGCGACTGCGGAGGCGATCAGGGTCAGCCCGGCGCCAGCGATGTATGGCCAGCCGGCAGCGTGAGCCCCGAGAAGGGCGCCGCCCGCGGCCGGCCCGACGACGCGGGCGAGCCCACCGGCCGACTGTTGGGCGCCCAGGGCGCGCCCCCGCCCGCCTGGATCGGCCCGGCCGGCGAGAGCCGAGGCCATCGTCGTCTGAACCAGGCCCTGCCCGACCGTCAACGCCAGGAGGGCGGGGGCTGCGGCAGCCCACGAGCGGGAGGCGGCCAGCACGGCCAGGCCGAGAACGTTCAGTCCCAAACCCCCGACGAGGGTCCCTCCTTCGCCAAAGCGGGCCACCACCTTGGAAACCGCGCCGACCTGCACAGCAACAATCACCGCGCCCACGGCCGTGAACACGGCCGCAGCGCTTGCTATCCCGAAGCCGAGCCGGCGCTGGCCGAACAGCGCGAACGTCGCCTCGAACGCCGAGAAGGCCACAACCGCCGCGAATGCGACGCCGAGCAGCGGCACGAGCCTCGCCGGTGATCCACCCAGCAGATCCGCCCATCCGCGCCGGCCTTGATCGCCACCGACGGCAACAGGGCCGGCACCACTGTCAGGCGACACCACCGGAGCCCCGACAACCGCGGGTGCCGGCTCTTCGGCGGGAACGACATGGGTTTCCGGCAGCCGCCGGGAGGCGACGACAGTGTTCAGGGCGGCGAGCCCGGCGGCCACATAAAACGGCACGCGCGGTCCCCACAAGGCGGCCAGCGCCCCGAGAGCGGGCCCGGCCACGAAGCCCACTCCGAACGCCGCTCCGAGAAGGCCGAACAAGCGGGCGCGCTGCGAAGGGGTGGCCAGGTCGGCCGCTGCGGCCTGCGCCACCGATACCGACGCGCCAGAGGCGCCGTCGACGATCCGCCCGACGAGCAACAACGCGAATCCGGTGGCGACACCGGTCAGAAGGCTGCCGACCGCCGTTCCCGCAAGCGAAACCAACAGGACCGGCTTCCGGCCGAAGCGGTCCGAGACCCGGCCCCACACCGGGGAAAACACGAAGCTAGCGGCGGAGAAAGCCGCCACCAGCAATGCCGCGCGGAAGCTGCTGATGTGAAAGCGCTTGGCGTAGATCGGCAGGATCGGCAACACGATCCCGAACCCGATCAGGTCGATCGCGACCGCCATCCAGATGCTGCCGAACCCCGGCGGCAAGCCGGTTGGTCGGCGGAGGAGCGGGCCCCTACCCCGCCCCCGGCCGTGAAACCGGCCCGCCCGGGGCCCCAACCCCAGGCTCCTCCGGAGGGCGGGGCCCCTACCCCGCCCCCGGCCGTCCGGTGCTCTCACTCAACGAACCAGGACGGTTGCCAGCTGCCTCGAGAGCGCAACAGGGCAGCCCTCGCTGTCCCACAGCTCGCCGTCCTCCTCCATCAGGCCGTCGACCAGTACCCGGGTGCGGAACGTCCCTAGGAGCCAGCCCGGCGACGGCCGTCCCCGGACGTGAACGGTCATCTCGATAGTTGGCACCCATCCGGACGCCTCGATCGCCCCGAGAAGGGTGGGGGGAAACGCGTCGGCGAACGCGACCACCGACAGCGAAGTCGGTTCGGTCCCGTCCTTGAACCGGATCCAACCGGTGATCTCGAAGGGGTCGCCCTCCCCCGGCCGGCCCCAGGGGCTGTCTGGCGGCAATCTCAGATCGAAACGATTCATCACCTCGGGTATCTGCCGGCCGGCTTGATGAGTCAACTCCACCAGACTGACGCACTCGTCTGGAGGAGGTATGTCCGGCGGGCGGGCGCTGATCCGGCTCGGTCCTTGCCGCTTGTCCAGATCCCCGAACCCTCCTAGAACCCGCACCCGTTCACGGTCACCTTGAATCACTGACGCCATCACGTTGACAATCGACTTGCCCGGCTTGAACACCTCGGTCCGGATCTCCACCTCGCCGGCGGCCGGCGGCGAGAGGTAGTGCGCCGTAACCGTCAGAGGATCGGGACGGCCCGCCTCGGCGAGCATCGCCCGCACAGCGACCGCAAGGAGATAGCCGCCGTTCGGGTTGTTGCCGACGTTCCAGCCGGGGTCGAGCGACGCCTTCCAGAGGCCATCGACGAGGTGAACTTCGGAATCGGCTTCGAAATGCGACTCGCTCACCGGCGAATTGTGGTCCCGTCAGGCCCGTCCTCGACAATCCACCCTTCTGCCTGCAGCTCGGACCGGAGGGCGTCCGCCCGGGCCCAGTCCTTCGCCGCCCTGGCCCGGTCGCGCTCCGCCGCCTTCGCCAACGCTTCGGCCGGCGCCTCCTCGACTACATCTCGCAGCGGCAGACCGAGCGCCTGCTCGAAGATCTCGAACACCGCCGCCGCCTTGGCGGTCGACCGCTCCCCGTCCGCCGCACGCGCGTCCCGTATCAGGTCGAATGCGATGGCGACCGCGCCCGGCGTGTCGAGATCGTCGTCCATCCGATCCCGAAAACGACCCATCGCCTCCTGATCCGCCGGCCTCCCCCGCGAGCCCGAGAACTCGCGCGCGAAAGCGTCCAGTCGCTCGACGCCGGCGGCAGCCGCGGCCAGCGAAGCCTCGGTGACTTCGAGCGGCGAGCGGTAATGGGATTGAAGGACCTGAAGCCGGAACGCCCTGGGATCGTGGGTGGAGACGAGCTCCGACAGGGAGAGCGTGTTACCGAGCGACTTCGACATTTTTTCCCCTCCCTCCGCCGTAACCATCCCCGAGTGGACCCATCTCCGGGCGAACCTCTGACCGGCTCCGACCGCCTGCGCCCGCTCGTTCTCGTGGTGCGGGAACGCAAGGTCGAGTCCGCCGCCGTGAAGGTCGAAGCCCTCGCCGAGAAGGTCGAGCGACATGACCACGCACTCGGTGTGCCATCCGGGGCGGCCGTCACCCCACGGCGAACGCCACTTCGGCTCTCCTGGCTTGGCGAACTTCCACAGGACAAAGTCGATCGGAGATCGCTTCCCGGCCTCCTCCCCGGCTTCGACCCGGGCGCCGGCACGAAGGGAGTCGATCGGCTGCCGGGCCAGCAGCCCGTACCCGTCAATGGATTCGGCAGCGAAGTAGACGCCGTCGCCACCGACG
The DNA here is from genome assembly GCA_036378675.1 of Acidimicrobiales bacterium. NCBI lineage: Bacteria > Bacillati > Actinomycetota > Acidimicrobiia > Acidimicrobiales > Acidimicrobiales bacterium. The sequence goes on along the minus strand of DASUWA010000043.1, from coordinate 103,871 downwards.
TATGCGTGGCCGGACGCGATGAGCTCCCCGATCAGCTGGACCATGTCCTCGACATAACCGGTGGCGTGGGGGGTCTCGCTCGGCCGCTGCACTCCCAGGCGGTCCTGGATGTCCCACCACACCTTCTCGTAGTGGTCCGCTACCTCTTCGGGTGTGCGGCCTTCGGCGGCCGCGCGGGCGATGATCTTGTCCTCGATGTCAGTGACGTTGGATACGAAGTCGACGTCCAGGCCGCTGAACGCGGCGTAGCGGCGGAGGACGTCCCAAATGATGGTGAACCGCCCGTGTCCGATGTGCGGCTCGTCGTAGACGGTGGGCCCGCACACGTACATCGACAACCTGCCCGGTTCGCGCAGCTCCAGCTGGGCGACCTTGCCCAAAGCGGTGTCGTAGAGGCGCAGCACACAAGTACCGTAGCGGGATCATGCCGCGAGCAGTTCCCGATAAACCGAGCCTCGACGGGCTCGAAGACAAGTGGGGTTCCCGCTGGGACGCCGACCGCGTGTACGCGTTCGACCGCGGCGCGACCAGGGACCGGATCTACTCGATCGACACCCCCCCGCCGACAGTGAGCGGGTCTTTGCACGTGGGGCATGTGTTTTCGTATACGCACACCGACACCGTCGCCCGGTACAAGCGGATGCGCGGGCTCGCGGTCTTCTATCCGATCGGTTGGGACGACAACGGGCTCGCGACCGAGCGGAGGGTCCAGAACTACTTCGGGGTGAGGTGCGATCCGTCGTTGCCTTACGTGCCGGGCTTCGAGCCGCCGGCGCGTGGCGGTTTGAAGAGCGGGGAGAGCCCGGTCGCGGTGTCGCGACCGAACTTCGTCGAGCTGTGCGAGCAGCTGGTCGTCGAGGACGAGAAGGCTTTCGAGGCGCTGTACCGGCATCTCGGCCTGTCGTTCGATTGGGAGCAGCACTACACCACGATCGGAGCGCGGTCGCGTCGGGCGTCGCAGAGAGGCTTCCTGCGCCTGCTGGCGCGGGGCGAGGCGTACTCGGCGGAGGCTCCGACGTTGTGGGACGTCGATTTTCGGACTGCAGTCGCCCAGGCGGAGCTCGAGGACCGGGAGCTGACCGGCGCGTTCTACCAGCTCGCGTTCCAACGGGAGGACGGGAGCGACCTGTTGATCGACACGACCCGCCCCGAGCTGCTCGCGGCGTGCGTAGCTGTCGTCGCCCACCCAGACGACACGCGTTACTCGGACCTTGTGGGCACGACGGTGCGAACTCCGGTGTTCGGTGTTTCGGTTCCGTTCGTCACCCATGAACTGGCCCAGCCGGACAAAGGAACCGGCGCCGCGATGATCTGCACCTTCGGCGACGTCACCGACGTGGTGTGGTGGAGGGAGTTGGGCCTGCCGGTGCGGGCTGTTGTCGGGCGTGACGGGCGCCTGATCGCGTCGGCGCCGCCGGGTTTGCCGGCCGACGCGGCGGCGATCTACGAGCGCGAGCTGGCGGGTAAGACAGTGCGCCAGGCGCAGACGCGAATGGCAGAGCTGTTGCAGGAATCGGGCGACCTTCGCGGTGAGCCGCGGCCGATCAAGCACGCGGTCAAGTTCTACGAGCGGGGGGAACGGCCGCTCGAGATAGTCACCAGCCGTCAGTGGTTCTACCGGACGCTGGCGCATCGCGATGAACTTCTCGCGCGGGGTAAGGAGCTTCGCTGGCATCCCGCGTACATGGAAAGCCGTTACGCCAACTGGGTCGAGGGGCTCAACAGCGACTGGTTGATCAGCCGGCAGCGGTTCTTCGGTGTTCCTTTTCCGGTGTGGTACGGGGTTGGTGCCGATGGGTCGCCGGATCACTCGTCACCGCTGGTGCCGTCGGAAGACGCACTGCCGGTAGATCCGAGCACCGACGTTCCCGCCGGCTACGAGGAGTCGCAGCGGGGCCGGCCGGGAGGGTTCGTCGCAGATCCCGACGTCATGGACACGTGGGCGACGTCGTCGTTGACGCCGCAGATTGCGGGAGGTTGGGAGGACGATCCCGATCTGTTCTCGCGGGTCTTCCCGATGGATCTTCGGCCGCAGGCGCATGACATCATCAGGACGTGGTTGTTTACGACGATCGTGCGCAGCCATCTTGAGTTCGACTCCTTGCCGTGGAGCGACGCGGCGATTTCGGGATGGATACTCGACCCGGATCGCAAGAAGATGTCGAAGTCCAAAGGCAATGTCGTGACACCGATGGGGCTTCTCGAGCAGTACGGGTCGGACGCGGTTCGCTACTGGGCGGCGAGTGGACGGCCTGGGACCGACACCGCGTTCGACGAAGGGCAGATGCGGATCGGGCGCAAGCTTGCGATCAAGATCCTGAACGCGAGCCGGTTCGTCTTGGAGACGGGTGATGCGCCGGCCGATGTGTCTGCAGTGAGCGAGGCGGTCGATCGGTCGTTGCTGGCTTCGCTTGTCGTATTGATCGAAGAGGTGACCGCCGCGTTCGAAGGATACGACTACGCGAGAGCCCTCGAGCGGACGGAGGCTTTCTTCTGGTCGTTCTGCGACGACTATCTGGAGCTGGTGAAGAACCGGGCTTACGGCACGCTTGGCGACGACCGGGCGTTGTCGGCTCGTGCCGCGCTCCGCTCGTCTTTGTCCGTCCTGCTGAGGTTGTTGGCGCCGGTCCTTCCTTTCGTGACGGAGGAAGTGTGGTCGTGGTGGCGGGACGGTTCCATCCATACTTCGGCTTGGCCGTCCGCCGGCGAGCTGTCCTCGGGCGGTGAGCTGTCATCCGGCGATCCGGCGGTGATGGATGCGGCCAGTCGCGTGCTGGCGGAGGTTCGGCGGGCCAAGACCGAGGCCGGGGCTTCCCTCAGGGCGCCGGTCGCGTCCGCCCTGCTGCGTGCGCCGGCGGAGATGGTCGCGCTGTTGGAGGCGGTGAGTGATGATCTCCGCCAGGCGGGCGTCATCGAGGATCTGCGCATCGAGGCCGTCGGCGAGGACTTGGCGGTCGAGGTCTCCCTCGCCTCATAGGCGCCGTCCACTAAATCCCGCGTACAGTCCGGGTATGCCGATCAATCCAGACGCAGCGGGAAGCACGAGCCAGCCGAGAGAGTCGTCCTGGACCTCCAAGGACTGCCTCATCTACGCCGTCGGCGTGGGCGCGGGCGCGATCGACCCGACCGGATTCGAGCTCGAGTTCACGACCGAGAACAGCAACGGGATCGAGCAGAAGGTGCTCCCCACCTTCCCCGTAGTCGTGCCGGGGGGGTCAGGTGGCATGGCCAAGGTCGGCGACTTCAACCCGGCGATGCTCGTCCACGGCGAGCAGTCAGTCGAGCTTCACGGCCCGATCCCGGTGGAGGGAACGGTGTCCTCGGTCACCACGATCACCGGCATCTACGACAAGGGATCCGGCGCGGTCCTCGCAATGGAAACCGTCGCTACGGACAAGTCGACCGGCAAACCGCTTTGGACAACCACCAGCTCCGCCTTCATCCGAGGCGAAGGCGGCTTCGGCGGGGATCGCGGCCCATCGAACAAGGTCGACTTCCCCGAGAAGGCACCCGACCACGAGGTGACCTACGCGACCAGGCCGGACCAGGCGCTGACGTACCGGCTGTCGGGCGACCGCAACCCTCTCCACAGCGATCCTTCCTTCGCGGCGATGGGCGGGTTCCCCAAGCCGATCCTGCACGGCCTTTGCAGCTTCGGGTTCACCGGCCGGGCGCTACTTCACACGTTTTGCGGCTCGGATCCGGAGCGCTTCGTGTCGATGGGCGCGAGGTTCTCGAAGCCGGTGTTCCCCGGCGAGGACCTCACAGTGTCGATGTGGGTGACCGGCGAGGGTTCAGCAGTGTTCAGGACCTCCACCCCTCAGGGTGTCGTCATCGACGCCGGCCGCTTCGCCTTCAACTAAGCCGACCCCGTCGTACACGCATTCTTCGGCGGGCGCCCGACTAGGCGACAGCCCGACTGGGCGACAGCCCGACTGGGCGTAGAAATCGGCTTTGGGTGTGAAAACGTGCCATGCAGTGCTCGTTTCCACACCCGAAGTCTGATGACCACGCCCACCCGGACGCGTATCCCACGCGATCGCCAAACGCGGACGTTCAGGCCGCCGGCATGCCCAGCGCCGACATGACCTGCTCCGCTACGAAGATCTCGCACCCGTAGGCGCGTAACGCAAGCGCGATCGCGTCGGACGGCCGTGCGGGCAGAACGCGCAGTTCCCCGTCGCGCTCCAGCTCGATCGATGCGAAGAAATGACGGTGCTCCTCCACGTCGGTGATCACGACCCGGGCGAGGCGGGAGCCGAGGACCGAGATCGCCGCGACGAACAAGTCCCAGGTCGAGGGGCGGCTCTGCACCGCCCCGGTCCAGGCCGACTGGATGGCACGGGCTTCCGGCTGGCCGATGACGATCGGGACCGACCGGTGCGGAGGATCCTCCTCGCGGAGGGTGACCATCCCGGCCTCGACGCCGGGCCCGGCGGCGACGGCGACCCTGACGTCGGACACCGAAACCTTCGCCAGGGCTCCCTCCACCCCAGAAAACTTACGACCCCCCGCCCCTCCCACGGGCCTCGCGCCGCTCCGACCAGGTGGGCCGGGCCAGAACCAGGCCGGCGACTTCGGCCGCGCCGGCGAGACGCAGGGCTCGCGCCACCTCTCTCAGGGTGCTGCCCTCGGTCATCACATCGTCGAACACCAGAACCCGGCAACCCTTGACCAGGCCTGGGACGGGAACTGCGAGAGCGTCGCGCAACCGGCCCGAGGCGACAGCCTGCCGGGCCGCCCAGTCGAGACCCTGCATCGCAGGGGTCTCGGCGCGCTTGAGGATGAGGTCGGGCTCGACCCGCCACGACAGGCGGGGCAGGCTGGCGACCTCCACGAGAATCTGCCTGACCGGATCCCATCGCCGGCGGGCGCCGGCCCCGACATAGCCGGGTACGGCGGCGAGCAGATCGAACTCCTCGAACCATGTGCCGTTCGCATGGAGGTACCCGCCGACCATGCGTGCGAAGTGCGGCGCCCACCAGCGCTCCTCCTGGTACTTGTAACGGAGAAGAGCGTGCCTGAGGGCACCCGTATGGACGCCGATCGAGAAGACGACGGAAAAAGAGCGGTCGGCGCGCCTGCACCACCTGTTCGGGCAGACACCATCCGCGCCCGGCCACGACAAGGCGAGGCCGCACACGGGGCAGGCCCTGACCGGGTTGTACCGCTTTGTGCTCAATGCTCCTCCCGCGCCGGGTCGTCGAACTCGTCGGGTTCGATCCCTGTGAGCTCGGCTGGGCGCCGGGCGAGCCGGCCTCCATTCTGACTTCTGGGTGTGCCGGTTGGGCGGGTCCCGCCCGTCCGGTTCAGATCAGGCCGTTACGGACCGCGATCGCGACCGCATGGCAGCGGTTGCGGGCGTCTATGCGGCTCATGATCTTCGCCATGATGCCCTTGACCGTGCTTTCCGAGAACCCGAGCTTCTCGGCCACGTCGGCGGTGTCGTGCCCGTCGGCGACCAACCTCAAAACCTCGGCCTCGCGCACGGTGAGGTTGCTAGTCATGGTGGACAGGCCCGAGATGGCCGAAGCACCGTCGAGAGCCGCATCACACACGTCGACTGCCAGCGCCTCCTCGGGAGATCGCAGCCTGATCGCGGCCGCCTTCTTCATCAGCCCGTCCGGCAGGTGGCAACCGGATTCGTCGGCGTCGTGGATGGCTGCGGTGAGCCGCGCCGTCGTCGCCTCGGACTTGCGAAGGAACGCTGTCACCCCCGCGGCCGTGGCTGCGATCACGCCCTGCTCCTCGAACCGCCCGGCGACCAGGAGCACGCGTGGTATCCCGTCTCGCTGAATCGCTTTCACGATCCGGACGACCGACACGTCGGCCGAGTCGGCCACGAGCAACGCGACCCTCGCCATGTCGATGTCCATAGGACCGACCAGCTGGACGCTCGGCTCGTTCATAAGCTGCGCTTTGGCCCCTGCGGCCGACACTGGGTCAACCGCATACACAAATACCGGTGTCTTGCCCCTCACATTGGCGCACCTTAGGTCCGTAATCCGACGACGGCATCCGTAATGACTACGTAATTTGCGCGGTAAGTGGCGGAGCGCGCCTAGCCGCCACTCCGTGATACTAAATCGCCTATGGAAATCGAAGTAGTCGTCGAGATACCGAAGGGCACCCGCAACAAGTACGAAGCGGACGAAACCGGCGCGATCTGGCTGGATCGGTTGCTTTTCACGTCGACCCGGTACCCCGAGGACTACGGGTACGTCCCCGAAACGCTCGCTGACGACGGGGACCCCGTCGATGCGCTCGTTGTTCTGGAGGAGCCCACGTTTCCGGGGTGCCACATCCACGCCCGCCCGGTCGGTGTTTTCCGGATGCGGGACGAACAGGGGGCCGATGAGAAGGTGCTGTGCGTTCCTTCGAGTGACCCCCGATGGAACCACGTCGCCGATGTCACGGACCTGCCGGAGTACGAGCTGCGCGAAATTGCCCATTTTTTCGACATCTACAAGGACCTCGAGCCGGGAAAAAGAACCGAAGCGAAGGGTTGGTCAGGTCGCGAGGACGCCGAGGTGGTCGTGGACCGGGGGAAACAGCGGTATCTGGAGAGCCGGGCCGGCTCGGCGTAGCCGCTAAGCGAGGGCCAGCACCTCGTCGAAGCCGGCACCCAGGCAGTCGAGAAGCACCTTGAGATCGGGTACCGAGTCGGGATCGCTGTTGACGCCGATCGATGCGCTCCCCTCGTAGCTGAGCAACGTCAGGTTCAGGGCGGAACCGACCCGAGGTCCGAACGGGATCAATCGCTCCACGGACGCGCCGGCCAGGAACAGCGGCACCGGAGGACCGGGAAGATTCGACGCCAAGGCATCGGTCGCCTTGACCAGGCCGGCGAGAATCTGGCTCGAGCGCGGCAACCGGAGCGCCGCGGCGGCCGCCGTGTCCACGAGGTCCAGCCACGGCTGGGATCTCGTGTGGAGAACGGTGTCGTGGAGGACCTTGACCCGTTCGAGCGGGTCAACGAGATCGAGCGGTCCGTGCATCAGGATCCCCTGAAGCTGGTTCCGCATCAAGGTTCCGTCGGTCTTGGTGCTCACCGGGATGCCGAGCCGAACCGACGAGGACTTGTCACCGTGCTTGTCGTGGTAACCGGCGAGCCCGCCTAGGAGGCCGGCAAGGAACACGTCGTTGATCGTCCCGCCTCCGGTCCGGGCGGCTCTTCGCATGTGCTCGAGATCGAGGTTCATGGCGGAGAGCCGGGTATCGAAGCCGCGTGGGGCGAGCAGCTCGCTACCCGGACGTAGTGCCTCACGGGCGAGCTCACCGACCGAACGAATCAGCGCCCGCGCGGGACCTGCGATCCTCTCAGGATCGGTGACCGCGGAGCGGAGAGAGTGGCTCAGCCAAGGGGCGGCGCCACGGAGGACCGACGCCGTGCGCGAAGCCTCGTGCATGACGTCGGCGACGGTTCGGCCGAGCAACGGGAGCATCGGCGGAGGCGGGAGCTCCGGCAGTGCCGAAAGAGGTTCAGGTTCCTGGCGCAGGTCGAAAAGCTCCATCGCGATCCGGATCGCCCCCTGACCGTCGGTGTAGCTGTGATGGAGGCGGGCGATCATGGCCGTCTTGCCGCCGTCAAGCCCATCGACGAACCCGAGATGCCAGGGTGGGTGTTCAGGGTCGAATCCCTTCCGGACCTGGTCCTCGGCGACCCCAAGTAGAGCGTCGAAGTCGCCCGGCTGAGCGGCCGTGCTCCAGCTCACGTGGTTCTCCACCGCAAAGTCGGGGTCGGGGTCCCAGGTCGGCTGGGCCATGGGGAGCCTGCTGGCGTCGACGTGGTCGCGGAGGCGGGGGATCTTCCGGGTCACCACCTCGAACTTCTCGTCGAGCCGGTCCCTGTCGAGCGGCCCGTCCAAGACCGCGACAAGGGTCATGGTGGACAGGAGTGAAGCATCGACCTGCTCCAGCCGCCACATGAGGGACTCGAGGTCGGACATCCGCTCTTCGAAGCGGAGGGCTTCCTCGTCGAGCGACGCCATCCGTCCAAGATACCCACGCCTGAACACCATCCCGGACAATGATCCACTCTCGCCGTCGCCGCCTATCGTGGCGGACCATGCCGGGACTTCTGGAGGGCAAACGCATCCTCGTCACCGGGGTGCTCACCGACGATTCGCTCGCCTTCGGCGTGGCGAGGCTTGCCCAGGAACAAGGAGCCGAGGTGGTCCTCACCGGCGCCGGCCGGGGGCTGTCACTCACCAAGCGGATCGCACGAAAGCTTCCCGACCCCCCCGACGTTCTGGAACTCGATGTCACTGTTGCCGATCACGTCGAAGCCGTCGCGACCGAGCTTGGTTCGCGATGGGGAAGGTTGGACGGGTTCCTGCACTCGATCGGTTTCGCCCCCGAGAGCTGCCTCGGTGGAGGCTTCATGGACGCCGGCTGGGACGACGTCAAGGTGGCGTTGGAGATCTCCGCGTACTCGTTGAAGCTGCTCGCTTCCGGATTCCGGGATCTGATGCGCAAGGCGGGCGGCGCGTCGGTCGTCGGGCTGGACTTCGATGCCAACGTTGCGTGGCCGGGCTACGACTGGATGGGAGTCGCGAAGGCCGCTCTCGAGTCGACGTCTAGGTACCTCGCCCGCGATCTTGGACCGGACAGGATCCGGGTGAACCTGGTTGCCGCCGGCCCGATCAAGACGATGGCCGCGAAGTCCATCCCGGGCTTCTCTCGGTTCGAGGAAGTCTGGGACGAGCGGGCTCCGCTCGGCTGGAGCGTAACCAACTCGGAACCCGTCGCCCGAGCATGCGTCGCTTTGCTGTCGGACTGGTTCCCGGCTACTACAGGCGAGATGGTCCACGTCGACGGCGGCTACCACGCCATGGGAGTCTGATCAGTGACGGGAAGAGTCGTGTTGGTCACCGGCGGCAACCGCGGCATAGGCCGCTCCATCGCCCAGGCGTTCGCCGATAACGGCGATCGGGTGGCGATCACCTACAGGGAAAAGCCCGCCGAGGACTTCCTCGGCGTTCGTTGCGACGTCACATCTGCGGAGCAGGTCGATGCCGCGTTCGCCGAGATCGAGAAGGAGCTCGGACCGGTTGAGGTCCTGGTATCGAACGCGGGGATCAACGCGGACCAGCTTCTGTTGTCGATGAAGGAAGATGCGTGGCTGTCGGTGATCGACGCGAACTTGAACGGCGCCTACCGGGTCGCGCGAAGGGCGACCTCCAAGATGATCCGAGCTCGCAAGGGTCGCATCATCTTCATCTCCTCGGTCGTCGGCCTGCTCGGTTCGCCAGGCCAAACCAACTACGCGGCTTCCAAAGCGGGACTGGTCGGGCTGGCCCGATCCCTCGCGCGTGAGATAGGCGGGCGTGGCGTGACCGTCAACGTGGTGGCTCCCGGCTTCGTCACCACCGACATGACCGCGGCTCTACCCGAGGAACGGCAGGCCGAGATCCTCGAGCAGGTCCCGCTCAAGAGAATGGCCAGCCCGGAGGAGATCGCCGCGACCGTGCTGTTTCTGGCCTCGGACCAGGCGGGCTACGTGACCGGCGCGCTCATCCCCGTTGATGGCGGCCTGGGTATGGGTCATTGATGGCATCACCGGGAAAGAAACTGCCCAGACCAGTCGACGTCCTTCCCCACCGGGCCCCCTTCCTGTTCGTCGACGAGGTCACCGAGCTGGTGCCCGCAGAATCTGCACGGGGCGTTTGGAAGCTGACAGGTGACGAATCCTTCTTTGCTGGACATTTTCCAGGAAGACCGACACTTCCGGGAGTCCTCATGGTCGAAGCGCTGGCTCAGCTCGGGGGGATTGCCCTCCTCTCGGACGACCGCTATTCGGGCAAGCTGCCGCTGTTCGGCGGGATAGACAAGGCTCGGTTCCGGCGGCAGGTTCTACCCGGCGAAACCTTGGAGCTGGAAGTACGGCTCGACCGGCTCGGCGGGTCCGCCGGTCGGGGCCAGGGAACCGCACGGGTGAAAGGCGACGTAGCCTGCGAAGCCTCGATGCTCTTCGTCATCGTCTCGGTATGAGTGCTCTAGAAGAAACCGAAGCCACCCCGGAAGCGGCAGCCGTCCCCACCGAGGCAGGGCCACCACGAGTCGCGCCGGACCTTCCGGAGTCGCGTGGTTACCGGCTGAAACGCCGCCTGTTGGGCGAGCCGCTCGTCACCGAACAACTCGCCGGCGAGCGCCTCAGCTCTCCGATCGCGATGGGCGTCCTGTCGTGCGACATGATCTCCTCCTCCGCGTATGGCACCGAGGAAATGCTGACCGTGCTGGTGCCCGCGGTCGGAGTCGCCGCGTTCAGTCTGGTGCTGCCGGTCACGTTCGTCATCCTGGCAATCCTGATCGTCGTCACCCTCTCCTACCGCGAGGTGGTGATGGTGTACACGAAGGCCGGCGGTTCGTACGTTGTCGCGCGCGAGAACTTCGGTCCCAACGTCGCCCAGTTCGCCGCGGTCGCCCTGCTGATCGACTACACCCTGACCGTCGCGGTGCAGACCGCTGCCGGTACCGCGGCGCTGACATCGGCGTTCCCCTCCCTCGGCCCCGGGACGGTTCCGATATCCGTCGCCGTGGTTTGCCTCCTGATTTGGGGGAACCTCCGCGGGATTCGCGAAGCCGGGCGTACGTTCGCCTTCCCCACTTACTTCTTCATCGTGATGTTGGGCCTGGTCGTGATCGCCGGCCTCGTCAAGGCCGCCGCCGGCGACCTGCCGACCATCAACATCCACTCGTTGCACGGCACCGTCCCGATCGGCCACCCCGGATCAGGCCTGCTTCAGGGTGCTTCGGTGTTCATCCTGCTCCGCGCGCTCGCCAACGGCGGCTCGTCGCTCACCGGTCTCGAAGCGATCTCGAACAGCGTGTCCGCGTTTCGGCCCCCGGAGGGAATTCGGGCCCGGCGGGTGCTCCTGGTGATGAGCGCGACGCTCGGCATTCTGGTTTTGGGCGTTTCGCTCCTCGCCCACTTCACGCATGCGATCCCCTACGCAAACGGCTATCCGACGGTCATATCCCAGGTCGCCAAAACAGCGTTCGGGCACGGCGTAGTCGGCAACGCCGGGTTCTATCTGGTTCAGCTGGCGACATTGCTCATCCTCTACACGGGCGGCAACACGAGCTTCAACGGCTTTCCCTTCCTGGCCAGCTTCGTAGCCGAGGATCGTTACCTGCCGCACGCGCTGGCCAAGCGCGGTCACCGTCTGACCTTCTCGAACGGGATCCTCATCCTCGGAGCAGTTGGCATTGCCCTGTTGATCATCACCCGCGGCAAGGTGGACAAGCTGGTGAGCCTTTACGCGATTGGAGTGTTCACCGGGTTCACCGTTGCCGGCTCCGGCATGGTCAAGCACCACTTCACCTACAAAGAGCCCGGTTGGCGCCGCAAAGCGTGGATCAACGGAACCGCGGCGGTTGTTTCGGCTGCGGTCGTGCTGATCTTCGCCGTGACCAAGTTCACCGAAGGGGCGTGGGCGGTCGTGGTGCTCTTCCCGATCCTGATGGCCGTTCTGATCCGGACCCGCCGCCGCTACGAGGCAGAAGCGGCGATACTCGGCGAGGGTGCAGCCGAACGGGCGGTGGAGGCTCGACCGTTGAAGCGCCACGTGGTCTTCGTGCTGGTGGACCGGTTGGATCTCGCGACGGCTAGGGCGGTTCAGTACGCGAAGACGCTTTCGGTGGACGATGTTCGTGCCGTTCACTTCGTCATCGACAGCCAGCGAGCCAACTCGTTGTCCGACCGGTGGGTCCGGCTCGGGATGAGAAACCTTCCCCTGGAATTGGTGGAATGCCCGGACCGGCGTCTTGTCCGCTGCTGCCTCGAGCTCGCCTCGGAAGCCGCGCAAGACGGGCAAACCGAGGTGAGCCTGCTCCTGCCGCGTCGAAGCTACGGGCGCGTCTGGAGCCGGCTACTTCACGACAACACCGCCGAGCGTCTGTCGACTGCCGTCAGCCGGCTCCCCCACGTCAACGCGACCATCGTTCCTTTCGACGTCGACGGTGAACTGAGGGAACGTGAACGAGGCGAGCCGGTCCCGGCTCGGGCTGGTCCCTCCCATGCCGACAAGGTTGAAGCAGAGATCGACGAAAAGGCGATCCACGTCCCCGGCACCACGCCGATCCCCGCACTGCAACCACGGCAGCGTGCGAGGGTGGCGGGCAGGGTGAAGTCGATGACGGTCCAGCCGTGGGGTGACGTGCCGAGCCTCCAGGTCACCCTCACCGACGACCAGGGCAAGATCAACGTGGCGTTCCTCGGACGGCGCCAGATCGCCGGCATCGCGCCGGGGAGCCGGCTCGTAGTGGAGGGAACGGTCGCCGACGTGCGCGGTCAGATGACCATGATCAACCCGGACTACGAGTTCGTCACCGGAGAGCCAGAACTAGAGTTTCCGGATCGGAAGAGTTCACGAAGCAATCGATGATCGTCTGGCGGGCTGGCTGGAAAGCCAGCCGGTTTTCTTCGTCGCGTCAGCCCCCATGGATCCCGAGGGGCACGTCAACTGCTCCCCGAAAGGCAACCGTGACGAGTTCGCGGTCCTCGGGCCGGACCGGGTCGCGTACCTCGATCAAACCGGAAGCGGGATAGAGACGGTCGCGCACGTGCAGGAGAACGCGCGCATCGTGTTGATGTTCTGCGCGTTCGATGGCCCGCCTCGTATCGTTCGGTTGCACGGGCGTGGTCGTGTCGTGACCGGCAATGACGCCGAGTTCGCCGAGATCGGCCAGAGATTCCCGAGGTCGTCCGATGTGGGAGTGAGGTCGATCGTGACGGTCGACGTAACCCGAGTTTCGGACTCGTGCGGCTATGCCGTGCCTTTGATGAGCTTCAAGTCGCACCGGCCTACACTCGACGAATGGGCCGACCGGAAAGGCCGAGCAGGCGTCTACGCGTACTGGGCCGAGAAGAATTCGGAGAGCATCGACGGTGCGCCCGGCCTGCCACATTCCGGCGGAGCGGTTGAACCGGGATGATCGTCGAGATCCTCCGCTTCAAGCTGGCACCCGGCTCCGACGAGGCCGCGTTTCTCGAAGCCGACAAACGGCTGCAGACCGAATTCGCCTATCAGCAGCCGGGGATGATCCGCCGTACGACAGCAAGGGGAGACGACGGCGCTTGGACGGTCATCGACTTTTGGAACAGCAGGGCCGACGCCGAACGCTGCGACGAGCTTTGGAGCGCGAATCCAATCGCCGAGACGTTCATGAAGTTCGTGGATCAGAGCTCGATCTCCACCGAGCGTTTTGAAACGCTTGATTGAGTAGTACTACTGCTGCACGAGGAACAGACCGTTGCCCTCGGGGTCCTGGATGGCGGCGATGGTCGGTCCGCCCGGGACGTCGAATGGCTCGACGACGACGGTGCCGCCGAGAGTTTCGGCGTCGGCCAGGGACTTCCGAAGGTCCCGGACCTGGACGTAGAGGCTCACCGCAGGACTGTCGCCCTGCCTGATGTGCCCTGCGGGTCCGGGTTCGGGCCCTCCGAGCCCGGGCGTGATGTTCATGATCGGCCCTTCGCCTATGTCCCAACGGAAAAGCGACCCGTAGAACTGGGCCTGCGCGTCGGGATCCCGGGCGACGATCTCCCAGTGGACGACCGGTCTCGCCCAGTCACTGCCAGCGCTCACGGTGGAAGACTAGGCGTCGCCGGGTAGGTTGGCCGGACAGATCTGACCAGAGAGCTCAGGAGGCACCCGATGGCCGTAGACGTCGCCAGTCCAGCTACCTCAAGTCAGTCAGCGGAGGCCACAGTTGCGGCGCTGCGTTCGACGTTCGCAGGCGGGACCACTCGTCCCGTCGACTGGAGGCTCCGGCAGCTGGCCGGGATATCGCGGCTGCTGGAAGAACGCGAGAACGCGATAGCCGCGGCGCTCGAATCCGACCTTGGCAGGAGCGCCCACGAGGCGTGGTTCGGCGACGTCGCTCCCACCCAAGGCGAGGTCCGATACGCGGTCAGGCACCTTAGAAGGTGGACCCGGCCGAGGCGGGTTCCGGTCCCGATGGCTGTCACGCCGGGCCGCGCGTTCTACCGCTACGAGCCTCTAGGCGTGGTCCTCATCATCGGCCCTTGGAACTATCCCTTCTATCTGTGCCTCGCCCCGCTGGTTGGCGCCCTGGCCGCCGGAAACTGCGCGGTCGTGAAGCCCTCCGAACACGCCCCGGCCTCGTCGGCCGCGATGGCCGACCTCATCCCCCGTTACCTGGATCCCGAGGCGGTCAAGGTGGTCGAAGGCGACGCCGCGACCACCCAGGGCCTGATCGACGCCAGATTCGATCACGTCTTCTTCACCGGTGGGACCGAGATCGGACGGAAGGTGATGCAGGCCGCCGCAGCGCATCTCACACCCGTGACACTCGAACTCGGCGGTAAGAGCCCGGCGATCGTCACGAAGGACGCAGACATCGAGGTCGCCGCGCGCAGGATCGCTTTCGGAAAACTCCTCAACTCGGGTCAGACGTGCATCGCACCGGATTACGTGTTGGTTGACGACTCGGTGAAAGACAAGCTGGTCGATCACCTCGCGCAGAGCATGTCCGCGATGCGTGCCGGCGAACCGTCGGAACAGCGAATCGTCAACGACCGGCAGGCGAACCGGCTCCGCCGCCTCCTCGACGAGCGACCCGGAAAGGTGGTCAGCGGAGGCGAGTCCTCCGCGACCTCCATGGAACCCACGATCGTGGTGGACCCGGACCCCAACTCGGAGCTGATGAGGTCGGAGATATTCGGTCCGATTCTCCCCGTGCTCGGCGTGGAGTCTCTGGACGAGGCGATCGCGTTCGTAAATGCGAGGGAGAAACCGTTGGCAGCGTACGTGTTTTCCGAGCGGAAGGAAGACCTCGAGCGGGTGTTCTCACAGGTCCCGTCGGGGGGCGCCACCGGAAATCACACCCTCATGCACGTCATGGCGCCGCAGCTTCCCTTCGGCGGCGTCGGCAACAGCGGGATCGGTGCCTACCACGGCAGATGGGGTTACGAGACCTTCAGCCACCGGAAGTCCACGCTGCTGATGCGCTCGCGGCCAGATCTGAAGTTCATCTACCCGCCCTACTCGGAACGGGTGAAAAAGCTGCTCCGCCGCCTCGCGTAAAACCGGCCGGCTAGCGGCAGTCCCCGCAAACGCCCAAGAAATCGAACCGGTGATCGGTGACGTCGAAGTCATCCTGCTCGGCGGCAATCTGCGCCGCCTCGGCCAAAGCGCGCTCGAGCCTCGGGGACGGATCGATGTCGGACACCTTCCCGCAATTCGCGCACACAAGATGATGGTGATGGCCGGAAAGATGCTCGGCTAGTTCGAACCGGCCGAGGTCATCTGCTCCGTTGACCCGCCGAGCCGCTCCGGCGTCGATGAGCACGGTCACGTTCCGGTAAGCGCTCGACTGGGTCAGACCGGGGTTGGTCTGCAGGATCTCAGGGATGGTCAACGGCCTCCCGGCGGCCACGAGGGTCTCCACGATCGCACGTCGCTGCCTCGTATACCGCTGGTCGGAGCGCGCCAAACGCAGCTCTACCTGCTCGTGCATGTCGGATCCGGTGGTCACCGCCACGATCTGGCTTGTATCAGTGCTCGTCCCAGTGGCCTTCGTGGGCAGCATGGCGGTGGCCGTCATGCAGATAGTCGGTGTGATCCCCGTGGTAAACGGCCTCGTGGCCGCACGAGTCTCCGTGGCTGTGCGGATGGTCGGCGTGGGCCACGTGCGCCTCCGGCTGGCACTCGTCCCAGTGCCCTTCGTGTCCGTGGTGGGCGTGCCCGTCGTGGAGGTAATCGACGTGGTCGTCGTGGCTGACAGCGACGTGACCGCAGTCGTCCCCGTGATCGTGGGGATGCTCGGTGTGGGTTTCGTGGGTCTGGGTGCTCATGAATGATGCTCCTCGGTGGTTGGTTCGGGTATCGATGGGCTGCGGCTGATCGGCTCGGCGCCGTGGGCGAACGCGTCGCGGGCGATGTGGGCGATGTGCTCGTCGGCGAGGGCGTAGACCGTTTCCTTGCCGCGGCGGGTGCCGGTGACCAGTCCGGTGGTGCGGAGAACCCGGAGGTGCTGCGACGCTAGCGACTGCGATATGCCGAGAAGCTCGACCAGCTCGTGGACGCAGCGCTGGGACTCCGCCAGCTCCAGCACGATCGCCAGGCGGTGGGGGGTGCCGAGCGCCCTCAACAGCTCGGCCGCCTCGGCCAGCTGGCTTACGTCGACCTCCCTGGTCGCACCGGACGCACTACGCACCATCACATGAACAGATTAGCACATGAACGGATTAGCACTACCTAATATGTTCCGGCACCTCGGAAGGTCTGCGAGCGCTCAGCGGCCCCCGATTCCCCTGGCGAGACCGACCCCGATCGAATCGAGAAGGGGTGAGCGGGCCGGCCGGTCTGGCCTCGCCGTGGAACCGCCCCGCCGGACGGCCGTGACGATCCGGGCGATCAGGTAGCCGACGAACGCGAACGCGGTGATCAGGAATCCCACCGGGTAGCTGCTGTAGTACGTGACGCACAGGCCCGCCCACACGAATACGAGCGACAGGGTCACGCACAACGCGATTCCTCGGCCGGGGGTCCGGCAGACGCGGTCGGCAATTGCCCCGGGGGTTACCAGGAGGGCGAAGATCAGCAGGACTCCGACGACCTGGACAGCGGCGGTCACCGCCACTGCGAGGACCATCAGGAATGCGACCGACAATCCTCGGACCGGAACTCCACGGGCTTCTGCGACGTCCTCGTCGAGGGACGCGAAGAGCAGAGGCCTGTATAGGACGACCACAACAGCGAGGGTAATTGCGGCGGCTATAGCTATGAACCAGACATCGTGAACGCTGATCCCGAGAATCTCGCCGAATAAGAGGCCGAACGGACCGCTCGCGCTTTCGCCCTTGTATTGGGTGATGAAATAGGACCCGAGCCCAAGCGATAGCGCGAGGACCGTTCCGATTGCCGCGTCCCGGCCGCGAAGGCGCTTGCCGAGAAGCCCGATGGCGACTGCGCCTAGGAGGCTCATGCCGAGCAGCCCCCAGATCGCGCCGAATCCGAGGGCGACGCCGCCGCTGGCTCCGGCGAAGCCGATCTCGGACATCGAGTGGGCAGCAAATGCAGACTGGCGGAGGACTACGAAGTACCCGACGACACCAGCGAGCAAGGCAACGATGGTGCCGGCGACGAACGCGTGGCGCATGAACGGATAGCGAAACAACTCATGGACGTCGTGAATCACATTCCACGACGGTGAGGGCGTCGCGGCGGTCGCGAGGAGGGAATGCATGATCAGCATGGGTCCGATCCGGTGCGCGCCGGATCCCTGTCGTGCGGGTGGGTGGCCTCGTCGTCGAGGCCGACCACGAACAGCCTCCCTTTGCTGTCGCGAAGCACCTCGACGTTTGCTTCATAGAGCATGGAGAGTCGCCCTGCGGTGATGACCTCGTCCGGCCGGCCGACGGTGACCTTTCCCCGGGCCACGTACATCACTCGATCCAAGACCGGCAGCAGTGGATTGACGTCGTGAGCGATGAGCATCACCGCGATCTCTCGAGACCTGGCCAGTGTTGCCACCAAGCTGGCCATCGCGACTTGGTTGCGTACGTCAAGGCTGGCGAGAGGCTCGTCCAGGAGCAGCAGGCGAGGCTTGCTGACGATCGCCTGAGCGAGCATCAAACGCTGCAGTTCCCCCCCTGAAAGGGTTCCCGCAGGTTGATCGGCGTACGCGTCGGCACCGACCGCGGCTACCGCGTCGGCGACAATCCGCTCGGTCTCCGCGTGGCGGCGGGGAAGGCCCGTGCCCCAGCGATGGCCGGTGATGCCAAGCTTGACGAACTCAACCCCCGCGAGCCGTAGATCAGGATCGATCGGTCGCCGTTGGGGAACGTAACCAATTGCCGGGTTTCCGCGCCGGGGTGCATCTCCGAATACCCTGAGCGACCCTTTCGAAGGGCGAAGCAACCCGAGAACCAGTCGCATCATGGTCGACTTGCCCGCCCCGTTAGGCCCGAGAACCGCCATGAACTCTCCGGGAGACACGTCGAAGTTCGCTCCCGACCACACGTCGGTGCGGCCGTAAGCCACGGCCAGATCGGACGCCGCCACGACCGGGGAGACGGCATTGTTCACGCTCGGTGAGTCAACGCGGCCTACTGGCTGGGTCAACATTCGCTCCCCCAATCATCCACCGGCCAAAGCGTTGGCGTTGAGTGCGTTCTGGAGCTGCTCCAACTCGGCCTCGAACCACTGTTCGTAGGTCGCGTCGGAAGGCTGCACGGTTTCTGTTACCCCGACCACAGGGATCTCCGCGTTCGTGGCCAGCTTCTTGATGTTGGTGGTGACCGCGGTGGACGTCTGCTCGTTGTAGACCAGAACCTTTGCCTGCTTACCGGTAACTTGAGACTGGAACTGGGCGACGCTGGCCGCCGGCGGGTCGTTCCCTTCGGCCACGGCCTGCATGAACTCCGGGGGCGAAATGATGTTCAAACCCAGGTAAGTGCCGAGGTAGACGAATATCGATTCGGTCGACGCCACCGGTGTGCCGGCGAACTTGGCCTTTATCTCACCCAGGCGGCTCCGGAAAGGCTGCATCGCAGTGTCGAGAGATGCGCGCTGGGCATCGAAGTAGGCCGAGTCGGCGGGATCGAGAGCCTTGAGGTCCGCCTCGACCTGGTTGATCATCTGGGTGACGTAGTTGGGGTCGTACCAAAAGTGGGGGTTGTCCCCCTCCTTCTTGCCGAGCAGGTCCGCAACGGTGAAGACCTTGCGCTTCGAGTTCGGGTTGCCCGACAGCAGCTTGCCAGCCCAGGTGTCGTAGCCGGCGCCGTTCAGCACCACATAGTCCGCGGTCGCGAACGCCCGGGCGTCGCTCGAGCTTGTCTCGTAGTCGTGCGGGTCGGCGTTCGGGTCGGTCACGATGCTGGTCACGTTTCCGGCCTTCCCGGCCAGCTGGGAGACGATGCTCCCCCAGAAGTTCTCGCCGGCGATGATGTTCAGGGTCTTGGTGGGCCGGACCGCAGCCGCCTGGGACACGCCGGCTGACGACGAAGACGGGCCCTTGGTACTCGAGCAAGCTCCCAGGAGCGCGACAGCCGCGCTCAGGACCGCAACTCCGGTCAGAAGGGACTTGGTTCCACAAGAGTTGAGGGGAGGCCAGGACGACATGGCCGTCATCATACTTAGGAATCATTCTCATTCGCAAAAAAAGATGGACGGCGGTGGCCTTGCCTCTGCGGTCGGGCCCCGCGGTTAGCGCTGAGCGGCCGCGGCGAGCTCGTGCGGTCCCGACGACGGGTAACCCGAGGCCCTCCTGATGGCCTGCCCCATGGGGGCGAGCAGCGCGGCCAGCTCGTCGAATCGAGCCCCCAGCGACTCGACGATCGGCCGGCATTGAAGGTCGGTCGCCAGCTCGACGGCTTCGCGTTGCTCACGACCCTTCTCTGTGAAGGCACCCTCCGAGACCAAGCCGCGGCGCTCGAGACGCTCGATCGCGTCATCGAGTTCTTGGTCTGACCACGCCCGGGTTCGGATGTACGTCTTCAGCGGGAGTCCCCAGTAGAGCTCGGTGAGCAAACCGATCTCGACGGCGTCGAACCCGGCGCTCGTCCACGAGGCGATGTGGGCGTCGCCCCGGTATTCACGAAGGCAATCGGCGTACCTCCATGCTGCGCCGAGCTCGCAGTCCGGGATCGCTTGTGACGCCACGCCGGCGTAAAGCGGCTTGCCCTCGACCCGCAACGATGCGCCGGCCCTCTCCAGCAATTCTTTTGTTTGATCTATGCCTTCAGGACGTTCACCAAGTATCCGAGTGAGTTGCTCGACGGACCCGTCCGTACGCTCCTTCTCGAGGAGCTGTGCTCGGGTTAGCGACCAGCCCTGGTCCACCGAGGGAATGACAACGGCGGGGTTGAAGACGGCAAACGCGGCGGAGACAACCTGGCCTGGGACTTGGCCCATGAGCGAGCCGCGGCTGCAGAAGTAGGCGGGACCGTCGGGCATCGCGACCCCGGAAAACTCTCCCGGGCTGCCATTGAACCCCAGTGCCTGGTATCGCCCGTGGCACTCCGGCGAGAAATAGACCTGACCGGCGAATGGCTCGATCAGGCCGCCTAACGCTCGTGCGCGCTCGCTCAGTTCGTGGACGTCCACTTCGGTCCCCCCTGGTGGTTCGGCTTGCTTATCAGATCGAGGACTTGCCGCTCATCGAGACTGCCGGGTTTCCAACCCTCCCGCGCGGCCTGGTTCGCCAGACGTTGAACCGCTTCGTTCGCCGGGGTCGGAATGCCGTGCAGCCTCCCGATCATGACGATCTCGCCGTTGAGGTAGTCGGTCTCGATCGTTCCCGTGGAACGCGCAAGGCTCTGCCAAGACGAGCTGCCGCTCCAGGACTGGCCGGGGACCTCGTGGAGTCTGAGAAGGTTCCCCCGACGGTCGCGGTCTTCCTCTTTCGATGCGAAGTCGATTCCGGCCTCCTGCAAGACGGCAATGCCCTCCCGATCGATCAGCTTGGCAAGCTCCCCGCCACGCGCCGCGGGCCCGCAGAGCGCGTCGACCGCGTTGGCGAGGTTCATCAGGACGAGCTTTGAGTATTTCCAGCGCATGATGTCCTTGCGGACGATCGAATCCATCGCCGCGTCGTTGAAGCATCCAGCGATAGCGGTTGCTCTCGCGTCATCGCCTTCGGGGTAGCGCCCAATGTCGAGAAGAGCCGTCGTCGGTGAAGAGTACGCGATGACGTATCCGGGTTCGAGGTAAGCGGCGGGGCACATGACGGTGACGCCATAGACGCGCGAGAACCACCTGAGGACAGTCCGCTCGTTGTCGACCCCGTTCTGCAAGCAGGCGACCGAGATGGTGCCGGGCGCCTCGCCGAACAGATCCGCAACGGCAGTCACCGTGTCCTGGCTCTTGACGCTGAGAAGAACCACGTCGTCGGCGCGCCAGTCAATGCCTCTGGGATGATCAGCGACTCGGGAGGGGTGCACGGTGACCGTGCCGCCTGGGTCCAAAACCCGCAGACCGCTGTTGGCAATCGCTTCGCCATGAGCACCCCTTGCTATGAAAGCGACCTCATGGCCGTGCTGCAGGAGCCGCCCGCCGACCACTCCCCCGATCGCGCCGGCGCCGAAGACGACGAACCTCATCCGTCCAGCCTGGCAGATGCTCGCTGATCGCGGCCATGAGCGGTGACGGCGCGTGCGATCTCGGCCCATTTGCCGAGGTTCTGGGGAGCGGCGTCGATCGAGTCCTCACCCATGTACATCACCAAACGGCTGGCCAGGCCGTCATACCGCTTGATCAGCGCGTCGGCCATACCGTCCCACGTCTCGACGACCGCGAAATGCTCCATCATCTCGTCCGTGATCGCGGCGGCCATGCCGGCGACATCACGTCGCTTCAGGAGATCGTTCAGCCTCGCTGACGTGCCGTCGAAGCCGAGGTCGTCGAATTGGAACGCGTAATTCTTCGTCGAACCGTAGAACGCGATCCTGGCCCTGGCCTTCTCCACTAATTCGAAGCGCTCCTCCGGCGTATCGCCGGGAATCGCGAACACAGGAACGATGAGATCCAAATCGGCGGGCGACCGCCCCGACCGTTCTGTTCCCTCGGCTACCGCCGGCAGCAGCCTGTTGTGGATGTATGGAAGCGAATGGAACGGATGGACGTGAACGCCGTCGGCAACCTCGCCTGCCATGCGGCACATCCACGGCCCCACCGCCGACACGTCTACTTTGACATCGCCGAACGGGTGCCGGCGAGGAGCCCACATCGGTGGCAGGAGGGACATCTTGTAGTAGGTCCCGTCGTAGGAGAGAGGCTCCTCCCCGCGGAACGCCCTAAAGCAGGCCTTCACCGCGAGCACATAGTCTCGAAGCCGGGGGCCCGGAGGATCGAACTCGGCCGCATAGCGCCGCTCGATGTGAGCCCGCACCTGGCTCCCGAGCCCCAGCCTGAAGCGGCCTTTGGTGTTCTCGGCCAGCTCCCATGCCAGCCCGGCAGCAACGATCGGGCTGCGAGGGAACGCGACGGCGATCCCCGTCGAGAATTCCAGCGAAGGCGCTGCTATCGAGGCGGCTGCGATCGCCATCCAAGGGGCCTGGGTCTGTTCGGTGAACAGCATCCCCGAGAAGCCGGCGGGTTCCAGTCGTCGAGCCCACGCTGCGGTCTGCTCCCACGTCCGCGACCCCATCATCAGATCGAATTTCACGGCCCCGGTCTAGCTGAAAGCACGAAACGAGGCCGGAGACGACAGTCCTAGAAGCTCTTGTGACAGGCAAATATTGGTGCCATACTCCTGACACGAAATTGTTGCGGTGAGGAACTGGGGTGTGGCGATGGGGTCGTTGGAGGGCTGGCTGTCGTCGTCAGAGGTCTATTACGACCCCTACGACATAGAAGTCGACGCTGATCCCTACCCGATCTTCAAGCGCCTGCGGGATGAGGTCCCTCTCTATTACAACGAGAGGTACGACTTCTACGCGGTCAGCCGCTTCGCCGACGTGCAAGCGGGGCTGGTCGATTCGAGGCGATTCATCTCCGGTCGCGGTGGGATCCTCGAGATCATCAAGGCCGACGTGGAGATGCCATCGGGAACGCTCATCTTCGAGGATCCTCCAGCTCACACGATTCACAGAAGCCTGCTGTCACGCGTCTTCACCCCGCGCCGGGTCGCCGCCCTCGAGCCGAAGATCAGAGAGTTCTGCGCTAGCAGCCTGGACCCACTAATCGGATCCGGCGGATTCGATCTCATCGCCGATCTCGGAGCGCAGATGCCGATGCGCGTAATCGGAATGCTCATCGGCATTCCCGAGACCGATCACGAAGCCATCCGGAGACAGGCCGATGCCAACCTCCGGACCGAATCCGGTCAACCGATGCAGATCTCACGGAACCCGACGTTCGGAAGCGAGATGTTCACCGAATACATCGACTGGCGGATCCAGCACCCTTCGGACGACCTGATGACTGAACTGCTCACGGCAGAGTTCGAGGACGAGACGGGTACCACTCGCCGGCTCTCGCGCGACGAAGCTCTCCTCTACACCACCGTCGTTGCCGGGGCAGGCAATGAGACGACTACTCGTCTGATCGGTTGGACCGCAAAGCTGCTCGGCGACCACCCCGACCAGCGCCGCGAGGTCGCCGAGAACCGCTCGCTCATCCCGAACGTCATCGAGGAAGTGCTTCGTTACGAGCCCCCCGGTCCCGCAGTCGGCCGCTACATGCCCGAAGATGTCGAGCTGTACGGCCGCTCCGTTCCCGCAGGTAGCGCGATGCTGTTTCTGATCGGAGCTGCAAACCGGGACGAGCGACGCTTCGTCGAACCAAATCGATTCGACATCCATCGCACCATCGGCCAGCACCTCACGTTCGGCTACGGGATTCACTACTGCCTCGGTGCGGCCCTTGCGAGGCTCGAAGGTCGCATAGCTCTGGACGAGCTTCTCGACCGATTTCCAGTCTGGGACGTGGATTATGGCCGTGCCGAACTAGCACCGACCTCGACCGTGCGCGGCTGGGAAACGCTTCCCGTGACAGTGCCGTGACCCGAGTCCCGGCGACGGCAACTCGTCGCCGCTACGACAACACCCTCCGCCGGGAGAAGGCCGGGCAAACCGCCTTCCGAATTGTCGACGCAGCAACCGAACTGCTTCGCGAGTCCTCCATCCGGCATTGGGGGGCGCTCACGATTCGTGGTGTCGCAGAACGCGCGGGAGTGAACGAACGAACAGTTTTCCGGCACTTCCCGAACGAACGAGCGCTCCGCGATGCGGTGATGATGCGGCTGGAAGAACAAGCCGGGGTAAATCTGGCCAACCTTCGTCTGGATGGAATCCCTGATGCCGCCCTCCGGATCTTCAGTCATGTCTCGTCGTATCCACCCGAGTCGCGACCACCCCTTGACCCAACCCTCGCGGACGCGAGCCGGCGCCAGCATCAGGCACTGCTCGCTGCGGTCGGTGAGGCAGCCCCACAGTGGCCTGAGAGCGACCGCAAGTTGGTTGCCGCCATGTTCGACGTCCTCTGGGGCATCGCCTCTTATGAACGACTGATGGTCGACTGGCAATTCGATCACGACGAGGCTGCTCGCGCCATCACCTGGACCATCGGTCTTCTGCAGCAAGCCGTCTTGAACGGCACGCCGCCGACGCCCGCCAACAAACTTCACCGGTCCTAGTCGGGGATTCGCTACTTGGGAGGTAACGATGCGGGAGTCGGTTCTGGTCGTGCTAGGTGCCGGGGGGATGGGAGAAGCGATCGCCCACCGAGTCGGATCGGGTAAAGCGATTTTGCTCGCCGACTCCAGCGACGAGGTTCTCGCTCGGGCCTCCGAGGCAATCAGGAGTCAGGGTCATGCGGTGTCAACGCACCGCGTTGACGTCTCGTCCCCAGACTCGGTTCGTGACCTCGCCCAACTCGCGGCGAGCCTTGGTCGGGTGACCCAGGTGGGCCACACTGCCGGACTGTCGCCGGCGCAGGCGACGTCGGCCGCGATCCTGAGTGTCGACCTGCTCGGCGTCGCCCTGGTGCTCGAGGAATTCGGCCGGGTCGTGGCTCCGGGAGGCGCAGGCGTGGTGATATCGAGCATGGCCGGCCATCTGGCGCCGCCACTGAGCCCAGAAGAAGAGCAGGCACTGGCTAACACCCCGCCGGGCGAACTGCTGCAGCTTCCGCTGCTACTTGAAAGAGGCGGCGACGATCCCGGAGGCGCTTATGCGCTCGCCAAGCGAGCCAATCAGATCATGGTCCAGGCGGCCAGCCTGGGGTGGGGTGCTCGAGGTGCTCGTGTCAACTCGATCAGTCCGGGAATCGTCTCAACTCCGATGGGGCGCCTAGAACTGTCGTCTCCGGTTGGCGACCTGATGCGCTCCATGGTCGATTCGTCGCCCGCGCGACGGCTCGGAACGCCGGACGATATCGCTTCGGTTGCCTCGTTCCTGCTGGGCCCAGAATCGACTTTCATCACGGGCACCGATGTGCTCGTCGACGGCGGTGTCGTCGCCGCGCTTCGATTCGCCGGATCTTCAGGAGCGACCTCTGGGGACCGGTACTAGGGTGACGCTGGATGAGTCTGTCGGGACACCACCGGACCACGCTAGAGAGGATCTTCGCCCATCCCCTCAGCCATAACATCGAGTGGCACGATGTGATCTCCTTGTTCGAGAACCTTGCGGCGGTCGAAGAGATGCACGACGGAAAGTACAAGGTGACGCTCGGGGACAGAACAGAGTTTTTTGAAGCACCCCGTCACCACCACGGCGACGTTCTGACGGACCAGCAGGTGCTGGATGTCCGCCGAATGCTGACCGACGCAGGTATCACGCCGTGAAGCACCCTCGGCTGGCGGTCCTGGTTGTCGTGATCGCGGCCGTCATCGTCCTGACCGTGATCTTCAGCCACGGCATCCGGGTTCGGTTCATTTGGGGCTCCGGCGGCTTTATAGCCGGATTGATCTGCGGAGTGGTCCTAACCCTCGAGATTCAACATCGACGAAGGCGCAGGGCCAAGGCGACCTGAGCGCACCTCGCTGCCGGTGGTAGTCCGCAGTGCCATGATGAGTCGTGAGCGCGCTGCGGGCCGATCCCCGTGACTTCCCCGATCCGTTCGTGCTCAACACCGGGTCGGAATACATCGCCTTGGCAACCAATTCCGGCTCGGTCAACGTCCAGGTGATGTCATCGCCAGACCTCGTCGAGTGGCGCACCGAACCCGATGGTCTGCCGAGCCTCCCGTCGTGGGCTGCGGGCGGAAATACCTGGGCGCCGGCTGTTCTGCCCCGCGAGTCCAACTACATCCTCTTCTATACGGTCCGCGAGCCCACCGGTCAACGCCAAGCCATTTCGGTCGCCACTTCCCGCGAACCGGTCGGGCCGTACGTCGACCGGAGCGACGGTCCGTTCATATACCAGTTGGAACTCGGAGGCTCGATCGATCCGAGTCCCTTCGTCGACCTGGACGGTACGCCCTATCTCCTGTGGAAGGCCGATTCCAACGCGATAGACCGGCGCTCCAGCCTCTGGATCCAGAAACTGACTGTAGAGGGAACTTCTCTAGTGGGACCCGCCATCCGGCTGCTCGACCATGACGCATCCTGGGAAACCCCGCTCATCGAAGCTCCGTCCCTCGTTCTCAGCGGCGGCATCTACTACCTCTTCTATTCAGCCAACTGGTGGAACACCGACCGCTACGCGATCGGCTACGCAACAGCGACGAGTGTGACGGGCCCGTACAAGAAGGTGACGAAGAGACGCCCGTGGTTCGGGTCGGATACCAACGTCGCCGGTCCGGGGGGCCAGGAATGGTTTCTCGATCGGTCTGAAGAGCTGTGCATGGCCTACCACGCCTGGACCCCCGGACGTGTCGGCTACCCGAACGGAGCCCGCAGCCTTCACATTGCAAGGGTGTCCATCGCCGGCGCGCCCGCACTTTTGTGAATCCCTAGGTTCTGTCTGGCGGCGACCCGAGCATCGCCATGACCTGAGTCATCTGCTGGTTGAAGAGTTCATCCGCAGGCTGGAGCTGCATGGGGAGGTGTCCGAACAGCTCGAGCGAGACAGCACCGTGCAGGTGGGTCCACGCGAACAGACACCCCGCAAGCGCGGCTTCGGGCAGATCGAACCCGAGTTCGGCTCGCCACGCCGACAGCTTGGCCTTCAACGCGGGGTTCATCGTTGCCTCGATCGCCCCCGCGTTGAACTCGCCGCGACCAAGCCCGGCCATCATGCACCGAAACAGGACGTTGACCCCGCGCTTCATCTGTTCACGGCGTTCATCGCTCCCCGACTCGAGACCGGGAACCGGAGTCCCGTAAACCAGGGCGTACTCAGTCGGGTGTTCAAGCGCCCAGCGCCGGTGGGCCGCAGCGAGGCGAAGCCAGCTCTCGTCGGAGCCCATATCAGCGTCCAGTTCGGACTCCGCCGCTTCGAGAGCGTCCGCGAGGGAAGAGAACCCGTCGACAACCAGGGCGTTCAACAGATCGTCGCGGCTCGCGAAATAGCGGTAAAGAGCCGACGAAGTCATGCCCATCTCGCCGGCGATCGCTCGCAGCGACAGCGCAGCCGCTCCAACTTCGGCCAGCTGCCGCCAGGCAAGTCCCTTGATCTCCGAAATGGTCGCCGCCCGAAGGCGCTCCCGGCGGGTTGTCACCGCCCGACCGCCTTCTTGCTCCACCGCCTGTGACATTCGTTACAACTGCTCTCGCTCGTTGGAAATGATCTTGACAAAGAGCATATATCACTGGCACGCTCCGGATCATGTTCTCGCAAATCGGAGCCTTGGTAACCCGCCGGCCCAAGCAGATCCTTGCGGGCGCGGTGCTGGCCGTGATCCTCGCCGCCGCGCTCGGAATACACGCAAGCAACGCCCTGAAGCCAGGCGGCTTCACCGCGCCGAACTCGCCATCCCAGGTGGCCCAGAACCGCCTAGACGCCTATTTCGGAGGCCAGCCCAACTTTCTCCTTCTGGTTACTGCGCGCAACGGGAACGTCGACGACCCCTCGGTCGCCGCTGCAGGGCGAGCAATTACAGAGCGGCTGGCGAGCTCTCGGGGTGTCGGCCGGGTCAGCTCGTACTGGACCGCTCGCAGCTCGGAGCTGCGCAGCGGAGACGGCACCGCGGGGCTCGTGGTGGGCACCATTGCAGGCAGCGACACCACTGTGAGCAATCGAGCCAAGGTCCTGGTGAAGGAACTGTCGGTCGGTTCCTCACGTCCTGGCCCCGTAACGGTGCGGGCGGGCGGGTACGCAGGGACCGATGACGCGATCAGTAACCAGATCGGCAAGGATCTCAAGCTCGCCGAGGGCGTCGCCATCCCGGTGACGTTCGTGTTGCTGATCATCGCCTTCGGCAGCGTCGTCGCCGCTGCCCTGCCCGTCGCGCTCGGATTGATGGCGATCGTCGCAACTCTCGCGGTTCTCTTCCTCCTGGGCAGTGTCACCGACGTCAGCATTTACGCGCTCAACCTGACCACCGGCATGGGTCTCGGCCTGGCCATCGACTACGCCCTGCTGATCGTGACTCGCTACCGGGAAGAACTCGCTTCGGGCAAGGATCCGAGTGCGGCAGTTCAGCGAGCCGTGGCGACGGCTGGGCGAACCATCGTCTTTTCCGCTGGAACGGTTGCTGCCGCGCTCGCGGCGCTTCTCATCTTCCCGGTCTACTTCCTTCGGTCTTTCGCGTACGCCGGAATAAGCGTTGTCGCCGTGGCGACTTCGTCGGCGCTTCTGGTGCTGCCCGCGCTGCTCGTAGTGCTCGGGCCTCGGGTGAACGCCCTGGCCGTGCGGAGCAGAGACCGTCTCGGGCGCGCCGAATCGCCGTTCTGGAACCGCACCACCAGAAATGTGATGCGCCGCCCCGTGGCGGCTGGTCTACCAATCGTCGCGCTGCTTATCGTGCTGGGGATCCCCTTCTTGCACGTCCACTTCGGAACTCCCGACGAGCGAGTGCTTCCAACCAGTTCACCCGCCCGCCAGGTAGGAGATGCCCTCCGTAGCAATTTTCACGCCGACGTGACCGACACCCTGGAGATCGTGACCACTCCAGCTCTACCGGCGCAGGCTACAGCTTCGTACGGGCGCGAACTTTCGTCGGTACCCGGGATCGTCAGCGTCTCAAGCTTCGAACGACCTCAGGCTACGTGGCTCCACGCGACGATTGCCCCGACTTCCGGCTCCGCGGCCGCGCAACATCTGGTCTCGGAGGTCCGTGCTTTGCCGGTGCCCGGCGGAGCGACCGCTTACGTCGGTGGACCTGCAGCAGCGCTCGTCGACCAGAAGCACGACCTCGGCAGCCGGCTCCCGATCGCGATAGCGCTTATTGTCCTCACCACATTCATCGTCTTGTTCTTGTTCACGGGAAGCGTGGTACTTCCCGCCAAGGCACTGGTCCTGAACGCACTGAGCCTCACCGCCGTGTTCGGCGCGTTGGTGTGGATCTTCCAGGATGGACACCTCTCCGGTTTGCTCGGCTTCACGCCCACACCGATCAGCACGACGATGCCGCTGCTCCTTTTCTGCATCGCGTTCGGACTTTCCATGGACTACGAAGTCATCGTGCTTTCCCGCATCAAGGAATTCCACGACGCAGGTGCGACCAACGAGGAGGCGGTTGTGGGCGGGCTCGCTCGTTCTGGTCGCATCGTCACAACCGCAGCCGCACTGCTCGCAATCACATTCTTTGCGTTCGGGCTCTCGAAGGTCAGCTTCATCCAAATGTTCGGCATCGGGACTGCAATCGCGATCGTGGTCGACGCCACGCTCATCCGCGGGGTGGTGGTGCCGTCGTTCATGCGCCTTGCCGGAGACGCCAACTGGTGGGCACCTCCCCGGCTGCGGCGCCTGCACAGGCGGATCGGAGCCACGGAGACGCCCGCACCGCACCTGGCTTGAGGGTCTCGTTGCGGGCTGCGGTCTGATACATCTGGACACCGAGCCAGAGAATTGGACAATGACCTAGACGATGACCAGCCCCGGTGCGACTCCCTCTGTTCCTGCGCCAAGGACGCGTCCGGAGCTGATAGCCGCCGGTCGCGCGCTGCGTGACCGAGTGCCTCGGCGCAGCCACGGGTCCTGGCGGCCGTCCGAGGACCGACCCGACCCATTGGACGTGCTTGCGGCGTCGAACTCGGGCCGTTTGCCCGAACTGGTACCGGTCCGCAACGCCCGCATGATGCGATCGCCGTTTACCTATTACCGCGGCGCACCCGCGGTCATGGCCGCCGATTTGAGCCGTTCGCCATCAACTGGGATAACTCTCCAGATCTGCGGGGATGCCCATCTTCTCAACTTCGGGACCTACGCCACTCCGGAGAGGAATCGGGTGTTCGATGTCAACGACTTCGACGAGACACAACCCGGGCCGTGGGAATGGGACGTCAAACGCCTCGCCGCGAGCCTGCTGGTCGCCGCCAGGACGGCTGGCCTCACCGACACGGACGGCGAGGCAGCCGTGCGCGACTGCTCGGCGGAATATCGCTCGCAGATGGCCGCGATGTCAGAGCTCTCTCCCTTCGAAGTGTGGCACTCGAGCCTCGACGTCGAAGCGATCGTCGCCGCGATACCCGACCGGCAAAGCCGAACGGTCGCAAAGCAAACAGTGAGCAAGGCCCGCCAGTCCACCAGTCTCCAGGCTCTTTCCAAACTCACCGCGGTGCGCGACGGGCAACGGGTGATAGTCGAGGATCCGCCGGTGGTCGTTCGTCTCAACGACGCACAGCTCGAACAGGCACGCGGGTTCGTCAAGGCCTACCTGGCAACCCTCGAGGCCGACCGACGTCTGCTCCTCGACCGGTACGAGTTCGTCGACGCCGCTCTCAAGGTCGTGGGCGTCGGAAGCGTCGGTACCCGGTGCTTCATCGTTTTGCTAGCCGCGAAGTCCGATCTCGATCCCCTCTTCCTCCAGGTCAAAGAAGCACAAGCATCGATACTCGCCCCCTACGTGGGTCGTTCCCGCTTCCGCAATCAGGGTCAACGGGTCGCGGTGGGCCAGCGAATCATGCAGGCCGCCAGCGACACGTTCCTGGGCTGGGCACATGCCGACGGCTTCGACACCTATGTCCGCCAGTTGCGCGACATGAAGGGCGCTTTCCCGGTGGAAACCGCTCGACCCGCCGACATCGTCGCATACGGGCGCTTGTGCGGCGCGACCCTCGCGCGAGCCCACGCCCGCGCCGGTCAACCCGCCCTTCTGGCCGGCTATCTAGGGAACAGTCAAGCTTTCGACGAGGCCCTCGCCGCTTTCGCACGGGCTTACGCCGATCAGGTCGAACAAGACTACGAAGCCTTCACGAATGCCGTCCGGACTGGTCGCATCGAAACGCTAGAGGGCTCATGAAATGATCCCGCTCTCCGACGGCCTCTCTGCCCGGCGGTTCCCCTTTGTCAACGTCTCGTTGATCGTGGCCAACTTCGCGGTATGGATCTTTTACGAACTGCCGCACCTCAGCTCGTCCGTCTACCACGCGTCTTTCTACCCGTGCTCCGTCGACAGCTCCTGTCACGCACCGGAGCCTTGGGGGATCAGCTGGATCACTGCGATGTTCTTGCACGGGAGCTGGGACCACATCCTCGGCAACATGTTGTTTCTGGCGATCTTCGGGAAGAACGTCGAGGACGCGTTCGGTCCGGTCCGTTACCTTGTCTTCTACTTCGCAGGCGGGTTTGTCGCTTTCATCACCCAGACGGCGATGACCCTGCTGTTTGGCACCGTGCAGAACGCCCGGGTGCCCGAACTCGGAGCCAGCGGCGCCATTGCCGCGGTGCTGGGCGCATACGCGGTGCTGTACCCACGCTCACGGGTCCGCACGTTCATCTTCCCCATATTCCTCATCAGGATCCCGGCGTGGGTCTTCCTGGGGCTCTGGTTCCTCTACCAGTTGGTTGAGGCGAACTTCGGCCTCTTCAACGCCCAAGCCAACGGCGGAGGCGTCGCTTTCTTCGCGCACGTCGGTGGATTCATCTTCGGCGCGTTGATGACACTGCTACTGGTCCGTTCTAAACGAGTCTCACCGGCCGGAGCCACCTACCAGTACTCGGGAGGGACGACATGAACATCTCGAGAGAGCAGCAGTCGGCGGCTGGATCCACAGTGGGCCCAGAGGTCGATTCGAAGACCATCGTCATAGGCGTGGACGGGTCTGACGGCAGCGATCGTGCCTTGGACTGGGCGATCGACGAAGCTCGCTGCAGCGACCGACGACTGCTCATCGTGCACGTGGTGTCCGTGGTGAACGAGATGGTGGCCGCACCGCTGGTACCCATGGGCATTTCCGACCCAGACAGCTACGGGGAGGCGGTCCTGAGCCGGGCCGGCGAGAAATGTGACCGTCTCGCGGTGTCTCACTCGGAGGCGCTGCTCGACGGTCCTCCCGCGGAGTCCCTCGTCGAAGTTTCCGCCGGTGCCGCGATGCTCGTAGTCGGCGGGCACCGCCGCGGACCGGCTGGCCGACTTGGATCGGTCAGCGAAGGTTGTGTCCACCGATCTTTAGGTCCGGTTGTTTTGGTGAAACACCGCCCTGAGGCAAGATGACGAATGTGTCCGGAAGACGTCAGCCGGAGCGTTTCTGACCCTTCAGATTCATTGCCACGGCTTCACGGATCAGGTCCATCAGCGCCGCTTCATCGATCTTCTCGTCTTCTCTTATGTCGATGGCACGCCTGACATTCCCTTCGAGGCTGGAGTTGAACAGACCTGAAGGGTCGTCCAAAGCCGCGCCCTTGAAGAATGTGAGCTTGACCACGTTCTTGTAGGTCTCACCAGTGCATATGCCCCCGTTGTGCGACCAGACGGGTGTCCCGGGATTCGTGGATTTCACCCACTTCCACTCCTCGACGACTTGGGGGTCCGCTTCCTTGATGATCCCTCGCACCGTGCTGAGGACCTTTCCCCGCCAGTCGCCGAGCTCCTTGATCCTCTCGTCTATCAGTTGTGAACCGTTCGGTTTGTCGCTATCCATGCTGATCGGCCTCCCATGTGAACCCGTCCGGGTCGCTGAACGTCCCGGCACCGCTCCGAGACGATGATCCCTGATTCGAGATCTTGACTCTCGTTTCGATAGTGTTACTCTCACAGCTGTGGATGGAGATGTCAAGACCCGGAATTCCAACCAGAGACCGTCTCAGGCGCGCACCCGCCGTACACGGGCCGCGGTGGTCGACGCCGCCCGGACCCTTTTCCTCGAGCGCGGATACGCAGCGACGACCATCGAGGCAATCAGCGACCACTCGGATACGCCGCAGGCGACCGTGTACCGGCTGTTCTCCTCGAAGCTCGGGATCCTCAAAGCCGTGCTCGACGTTTCTATCGTCGGCGACGACCAAGCGGTCCCGATGTTGGACCGCCCCCACATCCGAGCTCTCCTCTCCGACAGAGACCCGAAGATCCAGTTGACAGGGTTCGCGGCGATGCTCCGCGATCTGATGGCCCGAGCCGCACCGGTTCATCGCATCCTTGCGGACGCAGCCAGATCCGACGAGGCCGCAGCTTACTTGCTCGCCGAAATCGCGCGGCAACGTCACGACGGCCAGGAGCGAATCGCACGGTCGCTCGCTCGTTCGAAAGCCTTGCGGCCGGGCATGCGAGAGCGCGACGCAGCGGACGTGATCCATGCACTTGCTTCTCCCGAGGTTTACGGGTTGCTCGTCTTCGACCGAGGATGGAGCGGCGAGCGGTACGAAACCTGGCTGAAGGCAATCCTCATCGACCAGCTTCTCGCGTAGGTGTTCATCCGAGCAGGATTACCTCCACTCGGCGCCGAAGCTTGATAAGTGGGGAGGCGACGCCGCGCCATGATCGTCGCGCTCGTTCTCGCCGTTCAGTGCGCATCGGCGAGTGCGTTGTCCGGCCCGTCCGCGACTAACTCGTCAAACCGGCCCCCGTTCATCGCGGGCCAGTGTGCCGTGCAGGGCGTCACCGGCCCGGTATCCGACGTCAACGCCCAAGCCGGAAACGGCACCATCACCGCCGGCCTGAATCAGGCGGCTACGGTCACGGTGTTCCGCTATCCGAATCCCAGCTACTTCAACCAGGTCAAGTACTACGCGAGCGGGCGCGACGCTGGCGGGAACCCTGTAGGGGCTCTCCCCAATGAAGGAAGCTTTGCCGGCATTCTTTACGTGATCGGCGAGAAGACGAGATTCGCCTGGCTGAGAACGTGGACCCACACGCAGCGTTACGCCTCTCCCGACACGCCCGTGGTCGTTACGGTCTTCCGCCAGCCGGTCCTGGGTCTAACGGTCAGTGATACCGATCTCGCCACCGCGGCTCCGGCCAACGCGTTCGTACGCAACTTCGCTGTAACGCGTGACCCGGGATCACCGGTAACCGACGCAAGCCTCGTCTACTACGAGAAGTTCGATCCGATCGCGTCGAAGGTTCGGTACGCGCCTGGTCAGGACAATTGCCTGAACCAACTCAACGACCAACAGCTCGCGCGCTACGACTCGCAAACCCAGGCGATCGTCCATTCGTGGTCCGGAATCGACGCGAGTACGGGCCGCCCGTCATCGGTTGGGATCGCCTTCGGGTGGGATACTCCGGCCAACGGTTTCGAAGTTGGCCGAGACGGGTTGGACCCGCTGGCGCCCCCGATCGGACCCGCTGACGCTTACAACGAACTCGACGCGTCGCACCCCTCCCTTGGGGGAGCGACCTTCGAAGCTGGACAGGCAACCGGCGCTTTGGCGACCCGGTTGGACTTCCGTCCTTCGGGGACGGCGAACGAGCGGATGATCATCGCGCCGGGACCGACGCCGCAGGAGGCGTTGCAAGTCCTTCAGTCGGAGAGAGACAGGCCGTTCAGCTCGGAACTGTCCGCGGTCAACGCCGACTGGACCCACTGGCTCTCGGGCGCCGTCCTACCGGTGACGGATGACCAGGCCGTCCGCGATGACGCGCTGCGGGCTCTGATCACCATGCGACTTGCCATCGATCCCGAGACCGGCGCCATCGTCGCTTCCGCGGACACACAGGCACCATACGGAGAGGATTGGATTCGAGACGGCGCCTTCATCGATCACGCTCTCGACGTCGCCGGGTATCACAGCACGGTTACCCGGCACGAACTGTTCGAAGCGGATGCCCAGACGGCCGCGCAGAATCCCGACCTCCTTCGGCCTCCTGGCAACTGGCCGATGATGGTTTATGGTGACGGTCAGCCCGCTGGTCCGATCCCCTACGAGATCGATGAGACGGGCTTCGGAATCTGGACCCTCGTCGACCACGCGCATTATTTACCGGCCGGCTCCGTGCACACGTACCTCGCGTTGGTCTACCCCGCGATCGCGAGGGCGGCGGACTGGTTATCCGCCTGCGCGGATCCGACCAACGGACTGCAATGTCAGGCCAACGAGGACGATAGCTTCACCCCATCGCAAACTCTTCACGGAGCCGGACCGGTCTTGCTGGGGTTGCGATCGGCGGTGGCTGCGGCTTCTGACCTCGGTGACGGCTCGGCCCAAGTCGCCGTTTGGAAGAGCCGTGCGCTGGCCCTCGAGGCCGCGATCGACGCGCTTTACGACCACACACAGCGGGCGTACAGGGAGCAGCCGGGAAACTCCTCCGCCCAGCCCGTCCTCTATACCGACGGTGGATGGCTCCTCTGGCCTGTGCAGCTCCATCAAGCTGCTGACCCGCGCATCCAGGGCGAAGCACAGGGAGTGTGGAAGGCCGTGCTGTCGTCACTCGCTTCGTCGTCTGGCGGCTACGAGGGCAAGGCGCTCCTGGGCGTTTGCGAGACCTGGGCACCGGCATCTCCGGCGCAGCATCAGGCGCTCCAAAACGTGCTGCATACCATGGCCACGGGGTTCACGACCAGCACCGGTCTGTTCGGCGAGTTCTGGCAAAGGTACACACCAGGAGGTCCGGTCGTGCCGCTCAACGACATGCCGCACGTCTGGGAGAGCGCCCTTTTCTACCTATCCAGCATCTGCATCGACGGGGGTCGATAGGCGGACATCACTCAGATCCCGGCCGCCTGGCGCATCGCCTCGGCTTGGTCGAGCAAATCTTCGAGTGGCTGCTCCATACCAGGGAACCCGAACTGCGCCTGGGCCAACTGAATAAGCACCCCTCCGGTCTCTCGAGGATGAAGATAGGTCTCTTTCCAGTGAGGCTGGTCCAGCATGGTCCCGAACGGCGTAAGACCTGCGCCCGTCAGCACGTCTAGAGCTGCTGCGAGGTCATCGACCTTGAAGGTGAGGTGATGGAGACCTCCCCGTGGGGAACGCTCGAGGAAACGTCCGACGGATGACGAGTCACGTTGAACCGGCTCGAGCAGCTCGATCCGCCCGCCGTGCGGGTACTCCAGCTGTATCGCAAGGTGCCCGCCCCAGGGATTGATCCCGCCGACGACGACGGTCCCCCCGAGCAGATCCCGATACAGCGACAGGGCCGAACGGATGGACGGGACCGCGTGGGCGGCGTGGTCGAATACGGCGCCCACGGACCGCAAGACGGCCGGCTCATCATTGCCGGGTCGTTGATTGGCGTTCACGAGTCGATGAGGATCCCAGTCACGAGGCGGGCGCGCAATTCGGACGACATCAGGAAGAGGACGGGCCTTGCACGATCGAGCGCTCGCCAGACGTGAGGACGCTCATCAGGGGGCCGGCGGCTGCTCGGAGGTGGTCGACCGCTTCGTCCAACCGACCTGCATCGTCGCTCAAGCTGGAGGTGGCGAGTTCCGGCTGAGTGAGGATCCGTGCGATCTCTCCTGCCAGGCGCTGCGCTTGGTCGAGGAAGGCGCGAGCTACCGACGAGTCGATCAGCACAGGGGCGGCGACCATGAGCATAAGCGAGTAGGAGCGAGCCTCGTTGATGGCGACGTCGCGGTCACCCTCTTCGCCTTGCAGGGAACGCACCGCCTGGACGCAGCGCCTTGCTTGTCCAAGCACGAACCCGGCTTGGGCAGCGATCACTCGAGAGCGTGAAGAGATCTGACGTCGGCTAAGGACCTGGTTGACGACAAGGACCGTAAGCGCCAGAACCATCAGACCTCCAACCGTGTCGGCGGTCAGGGCGTGCGTCTGCCAGAACCGGCGCACGCTGTGGTTCACGACGTCGAGGATTACCAGAACGACCGCAACCGCAGTAACGGTGGCCGTCGCAACTCCAGCTTCCCAGCGCTGCAACACGCCTGAACCCTACGCGAGCGCTCCTCCGACGGCGGGCTTCCGATGCTTAACGGTGAAGCATCCGGGCGTTTGTGTCGAAGAGCTCGAGTTCGCCCGGTGTGCACACGTGGCGGACCACGAATGCGCGCTGGCCGATGCGCCAAAGCCCTTCACCTTGGGCGAGCTCGGGGAGCTGCTCTGCCTCAACGGACGCGAGGCCGAGTATTCGCCTGGCCGCGGTCGCTTCGTCGTAGGGTTCCGCGTAAAGGATTCGGGTGGCGGTGTCGCCAAGCAGGCCTTGGGCGAGGCCTCGGGACTGGGATCCGATGTCGCCGACGGCATCGAGGTCGGAGAGCCGGTGGACGATCATCAGGTTGGCGAGTCCCCAGGCTCGTGACAGCTTCCACTGGGCTTGCATTCGGGCGAGCAGTGCAGGTTGGGCCATGAGCCGCCACGCCTCGTCGTATACGACCAGTCGTTGCCCGCCGGCGGGGTCCTGCAGAACTGCCTCCATCCAGGTCGAGGCGCACGTCATGACCAGCCCCAGGAGGGTGTCCGACCCCGATACATGCGACAGATCGAGGCTGACGATCGGAAGTGACGGGTCCAGCCTGATAGTGGAGGGTCCGTCGAACAGGCCGGCGAGGTCGCCGTGGACGAGGCGAGCGAGCGCGTGCGCCACCTCGCGCCCATCGTCTCGGAGCTGGTTGATGGTCGAGCCACGCCAAGGTTGATCTGGTTCGAAGAGCGATTCGACCACCGCAGGCAGGACAGGAGTGATCGATGCGGCGCTGGCGTGGGCGAGGCCGGCGTCGAGGGCTGAGCGCTCGGTGGACCGCAGAGATCTGCCGAGCGTCGCCTCTCCGAGCGCGGCGAGGAGGCTCATCCTTCGTTGGCCGACTTGGGCTCGCCAGGTGGTGTTGTCACTCCTGCTTGGCCGCGGCCCTTCATCGAGGGGGTTGAGCCGTGCGGGCCTTCCGATGCCGAGCTCGATTACCTGGCCGCCGAGTGCCGTCGTTACGGCGCTCCACTCGCCTTTTGGGTCGCCCGGTACGTAGACGCGACGCCCGAACGCGATGCAGCGCAGGGCGAGGGATTTGGCGAGCGTCGACTTGCCCCGGCCGATCTGCCCGGCGAGGAAAATGTTCGGGTTGGTGAGAACCCCTTGGCTGTACAGGACCCACGGGTCGTAGCAGAACGCGGTGCCCGACCAGGCGTCCTGGCCGATGAGTATGCCGGCGGATCCGAGACCTTGTTCCGCGAGGAACGGGTACGCGCCGGAGAGCATTTCCGTTGTGGCACGGTGCCCCGCTACACGTAGACGCCACCACGCTCTTCCGGCGTACGGGCCCGCGAATCCGCTCGCCGGAACGAGTGCGGCGGACGTCGACGCTCGGCGCTCCTCGTCAAGTTGGGCCTGGCGCTCGGCCAGCAGGCGCCGCCGATGCTGGGTTTCGATCCGCCGGGCGGCTCGCCTTTGGGCCTTGAGATGTTTCGGGGTGCTAATCGGAACGTATCCCGCGTAGCTGTGGACCGATCCGTCGTCCCCGGCCCACCGCGAGCCCTCGTTCGACTCCGTCGGGAAGTCCGCAGGTTCTTGTCGCGCGCGCCTGGCCGACCTCATCAGAAGGCGGCCCGAGCGAGAGGCAGCGAAGCGAGGATGAAACCTTGGGCTTGACGGCCGAAGAGAGGTCTCGCTTCGCACGCTGATTGCCCTGCCGCGCGTACGACCGCAGCCCGCGCCGCTTCCATCGAGTCTTTGGTGTCTGCGGTGACGGTTATGAACCCTGTGAACTCGACGTCGGTGTGCCCGGAGATGATCGACCGTTCCCGGTTGAGGAGGTCCTGGTACTCCTCGGCGTCGGACAGGTCGGCGATCTGGCCGATGCGGGCCTTCTGGGCCTGATCCGCCACGGCCTCCGTTTTTTCCTTACGTATCTGACGCAACGCATCGTCGGTCGGGAGTGGACGGGCGATCAGGCTCAAAGTGCGACGAACCCCCGGTACGAAGACGAGAGCGTGCAAGAAGTCCGGCGGGACGTCGATGCGTGGCCACTCGGATATCCAGAGCACCGACGACCAGGCGGAATCGTGACGCAGGCAGTCCCAATGCTCGGAGATGGCAAGCGGCCCTGAACGGCTCAGGTTTGACCCGGCGTCGTGCCTCGGATCCAGCACAACGTCTGGCTCGTAGGCAGACCGGACGATCGACGCCAGCTCGGCTTCGCCCAGCCAGTCGCCGACGGTGAGCCCCGCTTGGCGAAGCGCGTCGGCGAGGCCGTGCATGTCTTGCCGCAGGACTTCCGCGGCGCCGGTGATTCCGCCTCCGGCGACTTTGATCGCCCGACCCGCGGCGCGCGTGTCAAGGGCGATCGACACTGTCGTGCGGTGTGTCGACGACCCGAGCCTCGCCTGGTCGAGAAGTTGGGCGTACTGCTCGGCCGCCCAGGGATGACCCGGCGATCCGTTCGACTGGAACCATTCGAAGAGCCCGTCGCCAGGATCGGGGACGGTGGCTTCCAGAACCTGCAAGGCTGCGAGGCTCCCCGACTGAGCGAGTCCTGCGAGCACCCTCCCCCAGCGCGAGATCCGCTGCTCGCGGTCGTCCCTGTCGAGCAGCCCGAAGGCCGGGTGCGACAGAGAAAGAACAGCCGTCAGGGTGCGTCGGTGCGGATCATGAACCATCGCCGCACCGGTGACGGGATCGATGTGGAACCGCAGGCACGCTCCGTCGCCGCCGAGCCCCAGCGATCCGGCGGGTCTTGTCCGGTGGACCGGAGCCCGGTAGTGGTCTTGGCCTGTGGCGCGCCGCCCCCACCACTGGGTTACCGTCGGGGCCCATTCGACGAGCGGCCGGCCGCCTAGTCGCACGAACGCCGTTGCGCCGAGCGGCGCCCACACCACCGCCGACATCAGCAGGCCCAGCGCGTTCGCGACCATCAGGCCGGCTACCGCCATTGCTGCGGCAGCGGCGATGACGACTACCCGAGGCGTGGAGAACCCGAGCAGCAACCCGCGCCTGGATCGGCGCCCGAACCTGACGGTTACGGGCTGATTGGCTGAACTCACGTGTCATCTCCTTGTCGCCGTGCCGGCTGGCCCGACCACGAATCGGCCAGGGTCCGATTTGCCACCGGTGGCGGAGGCTGAGGGCGGTTCGGAACCGAACCTGCTGTCGTCGGACGGTTCGCCGCCGTTTGCGCCGCGGGAGTCGCAGCTCCGTTCGGACCTGGGCCGGCTGGTGCGCGCGCCAGATGCGCCGCTCCCCCGCTCGCGGCGGCTCGCCCGGTGAACGCGCCGGCGGCTGCGCCGGTGCCGAACCCGCTGCTCGACCAGGCCGCGGCCTTTTGAGGGACCATGACCGCCTTTTGCGCCCCTGCGGAGGAGGCCGCTGCCATCGAGTGCAGGTGATGGAACTGATCACCCGACCAGTGCACCAATCGCAACGCGATCCACGGGGCGAAGCCGGCCATCGCCAGCACCAGCACCCCGGTCACGGCTTGGGTCGACGTCTGGACCGTGCCGTTGCCGGATTGGCCCTCGCCATGCACGAGCATTCCGGCGCCGATCACGAAGATCAAAACCAAGACGAGCTTCGAGATAATCAGGGCCGCCATCACTTCAATCCAGCGGCGAACCCATGAGGACGTGACGTCCGAAAGCGACCCGGCGAACGCGAGAGGCGCAAAGACCGCCGACACCACGATCAACAGTTTTCGGATCATGAGCGCGGCCCAAACGATGATCACCGCCGCGAGAACCGCCAGCGACAGAAGCATCAACGCCGCGGGGTTAGCCGTGGCGCTTTGAATCCCGCCGCTCGAGACAATCGAGTGACCGAGCTTGTCCATCGAGTCACCCGTCGCGGCCTGCACCACACCGTTCGAGAGTGAGTCGACCGCTGACAGCAGGACATCGGTGGCCGCGATCGCAAGCCCACCACCTATGAACGCCGCGAAGAGGCCCTTGACCGCTCTGCCCAACCCTCCCGGGTCTCTTCGCAACGCCGACGCGGCTACCTGCAGTACGAAGAGTCCCACGGCGACGGTTACAGCTATCGCCCCGACGATCGCGGCGTCGACGCTGAACGAAGCGCCGCCCAGGTGCACGACTGTCGCGCTAGAGGTTTGGCCCCACAGCCAGTCCACCGCCGAGCCCGCAGCCTTCGCGAAGTCTTTGGCGATGGAACCGAACGCGTCTCCCGCGGCGGACTTGGCGATGTCCGACGCGCAGCCTGCGGGATCCCACGGAGCGCAACTCATCGTCTCAGCTCTCCTTCCATCCGCCGACCGCCACCGTGCCGTACCCGTCGTGCCACCTGCTGCTACCGACAATCAGTTGAACGCTGAACTTCTGCGTCGACGTGGCCGGTCCGCTACGAAGGTTCAGGACGCCTGACACGTCCAGTTCGGTCATCCGGGCATCGGGGGGCTGCCAGCCTGCCGCGACCATCTGTGCCCAGCCGGGGTCTGCCTGAACAAGCAGGCCGCTGACTGTTTGTCTGGCGCCGGCTGCGGCGCTGGCCGCCCATCCAGCGTCGGTCGGAACCGGTGAAGGTTGCCCGCCGAAGAGGCCCGGATCGAGAAGGGATATGTAGAGGACTTTGTCTGCGACGCTGTCGGGAATGCCGGGGATCACTTCAGGCGCTTCCTGCGCCTGCAGCCACTCACCGAGCGAAGAACGCGACTGGCGGGCATAGTCGACATCAAGCAGCGCGGAGGTGAACTCGGACGCCCACTGCTCCGGAGTGGTGGCCACAGCAAGAGTCGGCCATCCGCCCTCCACCACAGGCTGAGGCGCCGCGAGTGTGGCGGCTGTCGCGATTCCAGGAAGACTTCCCAGACCCTGGCTCAGAGCCTGGTCATACTGTTCTTGAACCGGCGTCCCCGAACGGACCACCGTCGCGGGGGTATGCCACGCCAGCCCGGTTCCTGCCGCCGGAACCGCGGGCGACAACGGCTCGCCTAGAGTCGGCGGGGCAAGACGAGCGGCAGACGTGGGGGTAACCCGAGGCTTCCGGCCCGCGACCAGAACCACAACGATGCTCAAAACGACGAGACCCGCGAACAGCAGCAATCCGACAGTTCCAACCCGTCGCCATCTGCTGCGGTGAGCAGAGCCTTCATCCCAGTGCGTCCCTCCGTGCCGGCCCACGCGGCCGGCGCGAGGTAGATCAAGGATCGAACCGATCACAAATGCGCGCCTGCCGAGGAGAAGAAGTCGATCAGTGCAACAGCACCACCTGTGAGACCCGCCGATACAAACGAGACGATCACGCCTGTCTTGCCTCGACCGGCGAGGATCGGATTTGCCGAATGACTTCCGACAGCCCAAGCCGCCGACGCGATCGCCAACCCGGCCAGAGCCGCGAGCAAGCCAAGCGTGAGCAACGCACCAACGATGTTCTGTAACTCACTGATCCCAGGAAGACCCGAGCTGTTGGGCGACACGTTCACACCGCCGGCGAACATTGCGATTGCTGTCATGGACGATGCCCTCCTCTGTTGAGTCGGCCCGTAAGGGCCTTCGCCACGCTGGCGACCTGCATCCGGAGCCTGGGCTCATCGGCCCGGCGCCGGATCGACGACCCCCTCCAGACCCCCTGAAACAAACGTCGCCCAGGACTGCACCGCCACGCCTGTGACTGCGTCGACCGCCGATAGAACCAGACCGTCGCCCAAATACAGACCCACGTGCCCGGGAAGGCCCGGTCCCGGCGGGTCGGACCCCGGGATCAGCACCAGATCCCCCGGCGTGGCCAATCCAGGCACGACCATCTGACCCTCATGAAGCTGATCCACCGTGTAATGCAGCAAACCGACCCCTGCCGCAGCCCACGCCGCGGCCGTCAACCCGGAGCAATCGAACGATCCGGGTCCCGCAGAACCCCACACATAGGGCTTGCCGAGCTGCCCGAGCGCGAAAGCCACCGCGGCGGCGTGCGCCGGAGGAGTGCCGGCAGGGATGGCATATCCCGGCGGCAAGCC
The DNA here is from genome assembly GCA_036378675.1 of Acidimicrobiales bacterium. Taxonomy (NCBI): domain Bacteria; kingdom Bacillati; phylum Actinomycetota; class Acidimicrobiia; order Acidimicrobiales; species Acidimicrobiales bacterium. The sequence continues at coordinate 61,346 of DASUWA010000043.1, read as the reverse complement.
ATGGGACGGCGCCGGCCCGGCCAAACCACCAGGCACACCCTGGCCGCAACCGCCCTCCGAACTCCCATTCGACTCGACCACCGAAACGACTGCCACTGCCTTCGACCAGTTCGCCTCGTAGTTGCTCGCGTCCTGGAAGACCGAACGCTGAACCCGCTCGGCTGCATCCCAGGGAGCAATCGAGCTGAATCCCGGGACCGCGACCAGGCGGCGCACGAACATCACCGTCGCTTGCGCCGGATCCATCTCCTGACTGGCCGATCCCCAACCCTGCGACATCCGCTGTTGAAAAAGACCCAAGCTGTCCGCGCGACCGGCGTCCGGACCCAAGTTCCTCAATCCCGACTCGGTATAAGCCGCCATCACTGCGATTTGAGCCGTCAACAAGTTCTCCGCCGAGTTGGCTAGAGCTGTGGCAACGACCACCTCCGCGTTCTGCGCCTGCTCGCTTGACAACACACCAACGCCTCCGAACACGGCACACGCCTGAGCCGCCTGTTCCAAACCGGTCACCGCCCCGCTTGTGGCAGAAGATGTCAAAGCTCCTCCCACCACCGCCACGGCCGTCGCGAACGCGGCAAATCCCAAGAGGACCAGGACCGCGAGTGCGCGCGCGGGCAGCGAACTCATCGCCCGTGCAGTTGCATTTGGAGCCTCCTGCTCCGCCGTAGTTGGTTTCAGACAAGCCGATTATGGTCTGCCACGTCAAGTGGTTGGGTGATCACTACTAGTGGTTACCCACGTGAACCGCTCACGGTCACCGAAACGACCGACTGCGACGTTGAAGTTCATCCAACCGTTACCAAAACGCAACCTGCATCATGCATGCCGAATCGGTGGGTGGACGCTCTCGTCGTTGTTATTTGCTCGGCGCGGGCTTTTCCACATGTTGTCCTCTGGTATCAGAGGCCGGTCTCTGCTTGGATCGAAGCGCTGTGACAGCCGCGGCTGGCGGCACCGGCAAACGGAAAACGACAGCCCGCGCGCCGGGGCAGTCCCCCGCGGGCTGTCCCGGCAGCTGGCCTTGTGCATAGCGCGACGACCGGCGGGGAAGAATTCGGACATGGATCGTGCCAGTACACACGATCTTCGTGATCGGGATCTCCGTGACCAGTCCACCCAGTTACGGAAGTACAGCGTGGAACTTCGGTCGAACGCCGAGGAGCTGATCAAGCACGTAGACGCTGCGATGAAGCGGGTGCATTCGCGTCTAGCGGAGAAAACGGCGCCTCGGTCGGATCCGGACGGCGCAGACCTTGAATTCGGGCATGTGACTTACTGGATCCTGGTCGAAACGCGCGGTTAACAAGCCCGCCGAAGCACACCCGTAACATTGAAGAAACGAGGGCGAAAAGTGGCGCTGCTCGTATGAGCAGATCGGCAAAGCGGCTGATGGTACGACGAAGGCTCCGGGATCCCTCGTGGGTTTCACCGTGGGCATCACGGCCGACCGCAGGTGGGACGAACAAGCCCTCCTGTTCGAGAGGAGCGGCGCCAGGGTGGTGCACGGTCCGACCATCCGCACCCAGCCCCTCGGGGCGGAGACCCCTCTTCGCCGCGCGACCGAGGGTGTGATCGCCCGGCCGCCGGCGGTGCTCATTGCCAACACCGGACTGGGCGTTCGCTCGTGGTTTGCGAACGCCGATACTTGGGGGATCGGGCGGGCTCTTGAAACCGCCCTCGCGCGGACACGCATCTTCGCCCGCGGACCCAAGGCGTCAGGGGCGATCCATTCCGCCGGCCTGGCCGTGGTAGCCCGCGCTCGAACGGAACGGCTCAGCGAAGTAGTTGACCTGGTCCTAGAGAGCCTGGCACCCGGGGAGCGAGTGGTGCTGCAACTGGACGGGAGCTCGGAGACTGTCGAGGTCGAGCGCCTACGCCGAGCGGGCGCCAAGGTTGTCACGCTACCGATCTACCGATGGACCCTCCCCGATGACACCGGTCCGGCCATACGACTGGCCGAGTCGGTAATCGACGGTCGATTGCATGCAGTGACATTTACTGCCGGGCCGGCCATCCGTAACTGGCTAACCATCGCGGCCGACGCGGGAATCGAAACGGAACTGCGCCGCGGGCTGACCGACGGGCGGTCAGTCGTAGGATGTGTCGGTCCCGTCTGCGCCGAAGCAGCTGCCGCCGAAGGGCTACTGTCACCGCACCTGATCCAACCGGACACCTTCCGCCTCGGGCCCATGGTGCGAGCGGTGACCGACCGGCTCACCGAGCGTCGCGTCACCCTGCAGATTGCTCCGAGCTCGATGGTGCTCAGCGGCAATACGGTGATCATCGCCGGCCAATGCATCTCCTTGACCGACACCGAGGCCCGGCTGTTATCAACCCTGGCCAGGCATCCGAACACGGTCTTTACCAAGGAACGCCTACTGCAAACCGTTTGGTCCGGCACCGCCGCCGACGCTCATACCGTCGAAGTTGGAATCGCAAGACTTCGTAAGCGCCTCGGGGCCCACGGCGAGTCCATCCACTCAGTCCATCGCCGCGGGTACGCACTGCGAACGTCGACCGCTTCTCACACCAAGAGGACTATCTGATCATCGGCGATCCGCTGGTGCTGATGACATACCAGATACCCCCTACGTAGCTGTTCGGCAATCATGGGCCCATGACAACGATCTACTACGAGCGCGATGCCGACGTTGCCGCCCTCGACGGGGCAGAAGTGGCAGTGGTCGGCTACGGCAACCAAGGGAGGTCCTGGGCCCTCAACCTGCGTGATAGCGGGCTCACCCCGACCGTCTGCGTCCGCCGTGACGCAACCCGCGACCAGGCCGAGGCGGACGGTTTCGCGGCACGCGATGTCGAAGCGGCCAACGACGCCGACGTGATCTGCGTTTTGGTTCCCGACGACGTGATCCCTCAGCTGGGCCTCGAGCCGGGCCCGTCGTCGTGCGTGATCGTGGCGAGCGGCTACACCCTGGCGTTTGGCCGCCTGGCTCCACCTGGAGACGCCGGCCTGGTCGCGCCCCGCATGCTCGGACCGGAGGTGCGCAGCTGCTACGAGGAAGGAGTCGGATTCATCACCGCTGTCGGCGTGCATCGCGACGTGACTGGCAGCGCACGGGACCGGGTGTTGGCGATCGCCCTGGCCATCGGCGGCTTAAGACAGGGAGCCATCGAGCTGACTGCCGAACAAGAGGCCCTGCTCGACCTTGCGGTGGAGCAGGCCCTTTCTCCCGCACTCACCGCGGTCAACACGGCGTTCGTCCAGACCATGGTGGAACGGGGCATTCCAATTGAGGCGGTCATGACCGAGCTGGTCCTGTCCGGCGAGGTGGAGCGCACCTACCGGCTGCTGCGAGAGGTCGGATACGCAGTGCAGTCGGAGTTCCACTCTCCGACGAGCCAGTACGGCCAGCTGACCCGGCGAGGTCGGTACGACCACATCGACATCATGACTCCCATGCGCGAGCTCGTCGAAGACATCGAGAGCGGGCGGTTCGCCGACGAGTGGGACGCCGAGCGCGACGCGGGCTACCCGAACCTGACCCGCCTCAAGGAGCAGCACGCCGGCCCGCTGGTGCGCGAGTTCGAGGCCGACCTACGACGTCGACTGGGACCGGGCGTGACCGCCCGCGACTGAAGCTCTAGGCAGCGCTCCCAGGGAGATTCAGACCCGGCCCGGAGGAGCGCTAGGGTCGTAATAGAGCTCTTGCCGAGCAATCAGACCATCCCGGTAGCGGTACACGACGACATACTCGGACCGCAGCCGGGGGCCCTTGTCGGCATCCCAATCGAACATGATCCTCGTGTACGCCGCGGTTGCCCCCGGAATAACGGCACGTTCGTCGAGCCGGTATTCGATGTTTCGGCAGCCGGCAATTATCATCTGGATGAAGTCGAGTGTCGCTTCGACTCCTTCGATGGCCCGCGGCTCGCCGAACAGCCGAGTCGTAGGGCTGAGGTAGACGACCTCGGGGTGATACAGGTCGCTAGCGAGGCGGATGTCGAGCGAAGCAAATGCGTCAGCAAATCGCTTCTCTTGGGCGTCGATTCCTTGGAGTGTGACGAGCCGGTCCACGGTGTCTAACTCACGAGGTCAGGCCGCTGCATGCTCGCCGATCGGCCCACACCGCCTCGTCGGAGGCCTCCGCAGATCCGGTTTCAGGCTTGGGGATACCGTGCACGATCCGGGCGGGTATCCATTCGTAGGTATCCACTTGTCGTCCGGTGGCGGTTACGAGCAGTATCCCACTGCTCCCGGATTCGCCGTCCTCTCTGAAGTAGACGAAGTTGCCCAAGCCGTAGGCAATCAGTGCGTTGCCGACATGGCCGGCGCCGAAGACCCGGTGGGCATGACTACCGACGATGATGTCTGCGCCGGCGTCGATCAGAGCTTGGGCCAGACCGTGTTGCTCGGGCGATGCGCAGTGGGTCGTTTCGATGCCCCAGTGTAGGAAGACCACGAGTGTGTCCACATCCGGTCGTACGGAGCTGACCGCTGCGAGCAGCCGGGTGGGGTCTATGCAGAAGGCCAGGCCCGGTTGGGTGTCGGTCGCAGTCCACTGACCCACCAGTGCCGGCTCCAGCCAATCCGTGGCGGCAAAGACCGCAACCCGCTGGTCATTGATCGTCGTTACGTACGGCCTGAAGGCCTCGGCCGCGTTATGGCCGATGCCCAGTACCGGCATGCCGGAATCCGCTATGGCGTCAAAGGTATCGGCCATACCGACAGGGCCGTAATCGAGGGCGTGGTTGTTAGCCATGCCGATCACATCTACGCCAGCCGCCTTTAGAGCCCCAAAGGATAACGCCGTCGAGCGGAAGTGGTAAGCCTTGCCCTTGACCGCCTCGCCCCGGTCGGTAATGGCTGTCTCCAGGTTGACCATGGTGAGATCGGCTCGAGCGAACACCGGCGCAACCGGGGACAGGAGATGCTGCGGATCGGAACGCAACTGCGCGGCCAGGGTCGGCACCCCCATGTATGACGCCCCGCCCTCGGTATCCCACTGGTCGACGAAGTGGGTGTCACCCGCGAACGCGAACGTAACTGAACGGCCTCGTGTCCCCTCGGCCGTGGTCGAGGACGACGACCTTCGGATGGAAGCAGTTGACGAAGTACCAGACTGGCGGGCCGGCCTGCCCTCACTCGTGCAACCAGCCTCTAATGACAAGCCAACAACCGGAATGCCCAGCCCCACCCGCAGTATCTCCCGACGAGTGAACTCGCGTGGTGTCACCTCAAGTCCGACTTTAGCTCCCGACCTGACCAATGAGCATCGGAGCCTCGCTCAAAGAGAGCCAGAATGCGATGTGTCGCGGATCTGGTCGATTCGTTGGACCACCAACCTCTGAACCTCGGGCAGTACTTCGATGTCGGACACGACTGCCCTGATTTGGTCGAAGGTCTCGCGAACGACTTGTTCGGCTTGATCGTCCGGGACACGCCAACGCCGCGCCTCAGCCAGAAGATCCTTGGCCTTAATCGTGTTGATCTTGTCTTTCGCACCAATCGTCATGGCGGTAGTGGGGCGCAGCTTTGGCCACAAGACGGTCGGGATCGTGTCGTAGAGGGGTGAAAGCGTCACGGATCGGTAATCCGGACGTAGGAGCGCAAGGTTCTTGCCGTGGGCATCTGCATTGCCGATGACGACATTGAAGGATGTGGCCCTCAACAGCTGCCGCAACTCGGCGAGGGGGTCAGCACCCCAGGTCTCAAGCAGTTCGGCGACCTGGGCGAGACTGGGTCCGCCGTATCTCTCGTACTTGCCACGGCCCCCGGCCGCTTCTGGATCTCGAGCGAGAGCCTGACACATGTCTTCCTGATGGATCCGCTTGACAACACCGTTAACAGTGATTCGATCGAAGCGTTCGACGATGAGGCACCTCTGGCCACCGATGGTGACCAATTCGGGATCGATCGTGGTGAGCCCAATAGCGCGGGCGATGCGCAAACAAGAGGCTTCGGCCTCGATGAGCCCAGGGTGTCTGGGGTCGTCAAGTTTGAGGATGTGGGTTGAGGGCTGGCCGTGCACGGGGCGACCCCAGGTGCCGTCCTCGAGTTTGACGAGCAGCAGCTTGTTCTGGAGACCGGCGACAGATAGTTCAGAATCGTCGTGCAACCCGAGAGGTCGGTCCGGCAGCTCTGCTATCTCGGCCTCAAGCGTCTCAGCTGTGTAGGGCTCGACCGAGCCCTGGCTCTTCTCAGGCGAGTCACCGATGACGAGAGCGCCGGCGACGTCACGACCAAAGCGGGCGAGCAGATGGTAGGTATCCATCGAGGCGACGCGAGCCAGGGAGGCCATAGCCTCACGGTGCTGGCCTTCGGGAAGAAGACCGTTGCAAAACACGGTGGCGTTGAGTCTGCTGGTACCGAGGGGTAAGGAGCAGGAGAGCAGGGGTGCGCCTACCGGGGCCAGATCGAGCGCTTCGGAGGTGTACCTACATCTGAGAGTCCAGGCGTTTGTTGGATGCAGGTCGGCTACGTGGGTGTCGTTCAGCCAAACGGCGAGAGGCTCGAGCTTAGCCATCACCATTTTCCTTGCTCTCGGGCACTGTGTAGGTCACCGTGACTTCCGCCCCGATTCTCCGTAGTGCCCTGAGGTAATGCTCAAGGAGAGGTGTGCTGCGGCCGGATTCAAGCGCGCTGAGGTAGACACGAGTAAGGCCGACCTCGTGGGCCATCTCGGCTTGGGTGAATCCCTTGGCTCGTCGTGCTTCGGCGAGAACGTGACCGAGATCGGCGCCTCTCCTTATTTGCGCTTGGCGTTCCATGCTTGCCGCTCCTGCTACATATCTGTATCACCTGAGTATATCCGTTTGCGATACACATCTGTAGCAACCGCTACCGGCGGAACCTGATACATATTTGTAGCACGTCTACAGGCAGCTTCCCTGTCCCCTCCCGACGCTCGAGAAGCCGGTCAAGTGGCCAACCTGACCGCATCCCACAGTTCGCCGTTCCGGCGGCGATAGTGACGCTTGAAGAGCCCTTCCTGCTCGAAGCCGAACTTGCGGTACAGGCCTTGAGCGGACGTGTTGTGTGGCCAGACCTCCAGGATCAGCTTGTGGGCCCTAGATCTGCGATCCCTCGGCGGACTTGAACGCCGAGGTTCCCTACTAGCAGGCCATCGACCTCGGCCAAGAATGACGCAGCATCTGGGTCACTGAGATAGGAGTTGAACGCGTTGTGGCGGTCGGCCCGGTCGGTTGGTGCCTCGCCCGCGATCCATAGGCCCTCCGCGGCAACAGCTTCGTAGAGCCGAAACCAGTCCTCGAAGTCACCGGCGGTCGCATCGCGAATGGCGATCTCGACGTGCAAGTTCATTGCTCCAGCTTGATGAGCTGCATCTCTGGCAGCAACTGACTTGTTCGTCAGTCAGGACCGGACGACGTGTGTTCGTAAGGATCGGCGATGTCTTCGCCGAGGGTGAACTGAACCAGTCCCGGCAGCTCGACCAGCTCTACTCGGGCTTTCCCATCAGATCGCCGGCGTGGACGACCACGTCGGGTCGCCGGGCGGCAACTGCTCTAACAACCGCAGCCCAGTTCGACTCCGCGCTCGGTACCCCTGGTGACAGATGGGTGTCGGAAGCCACAAGCACCCGCCACACGGCTAAGCGACCCCGGCAAACGAGGCGAAACATCTGATCACTGTCGGCCAGCCGTTGTTGTACATGTCTCGCCAATTCGCGCCTTCGACTCCGAGTCGTTCCCATGCGCGGTGCTCCAGCTCGACCCTTGTTAGTTTCGGCTGCTCAGCGATGAACTTCACCTCAACCTCAGTCGCCTCGGACCAGTCGTCGTGACGCCAGGCGTAGGCAACGAGCCGGGGTGGCTCCCATCGAAGGACTCGGCCGTTGTCATGCTCGACTCCGTCGCGGTAACGCTCGTAGAACCGGCCACCTTCGAACGGCTCGAGATGAAGCTCGCGGGATCGTTCGGTGTCAAAGCTGAATCGGTCCAGTGGCCACCAGGAGCCGATGTCCCTCGTGAAGATATCGAAGGCGTCTTCGATATTCCTTCGCACCCGCACGGTCATGCGCACCGGCTCGATGATCGGAGCCGACGGATCGGGTGGCGTCATTGCGTTGGTTCGATGCCCTTCTCGGCGAACCTGGCGAACCGAGTCAGAGCGTCCTCCCAGAACGATTCGATGAACCGACGGAGCTCGACCAGGCCCTCGGGATCGAGGGCATAGATCCTCCGGTTGCCGGCCGGTCTATCGACGACCAGTCCAGCGGCCTTCAGTACTTGCAGATGCTGGCTTATCGCAGGCCGGGCGACTGGCATGTCACGAGCGATGTCGACCACGGGCAACGGACCACCTTCAAGGCGCTTGACGATGAGCCTCCGCGTGCGATCTCCAAGGGCGTCGAAGATCGCCTCCATCTGGGGATCAAGCAGGTCGTAGCTCATGATTTCCTCGGGTTCGTGCGTCGTTTCGCACTGTGCGCCTTGACGCACCGTGCGTCAGAACTTACTATCTGGACGATACCAGCTGCAGGCGGGAGCGTCCACTATCGCTCCCGGCGCACCAACTCCCAGGAGGTTTCGTAATGGGTAAGCCAGTCGTCGGGTGGTTCGAGGTCACGGGCAAAGACGGTCCGGCGCTTCAGAACTTCTATTCGAAGCTATTCGGTTGGAAGGTCAACGACGCCGGCGACGGGTCCGGTTACGGGTTGGTTGAGGCCGGGGAACGCGGGATCGCCGGCGGTATCGGCGCCAGTCAGGATGGCGGATCGGGCGGAGTTACCTTCTATGTCGAGGTCGACGACCCGGCGAAGTTCCTCGAAAAGGCCGAGAAACTCGGGGGCATGACGATCGTTCCGCCGACCGAGATCGAGAACTTCGGACTGACCTTCGCGTTCTTCGCCGACCCCGAGGGGCACGTTGTTGGCCTCTCCAGAGGCGCCATTCAGTGAGGGCGATGTCCATATGGGCGTCTCGCGAAGCCGCCGAGGAGTTCGCCCCATCGGATCCTTTTGTCGTCAATGGCGTCGTTCAGAGGTGGTACATCCGGCGATGGCTGGTCTCGGCAAGTGAGTGATGAGATATCCGGCCCCAAGTTCCTTGATCCGGGCGACCAATTTTTGCAAACGCAGGTGTCTGTATATATGCCGCCCTCGCCGGGCGAAGACAGGCGACGTCACTAAGGAAGGACCATGCCATCAACGATGACCAAACCCAGCTCCACGGAGGAGACTCCGCGTCCTGTCTGGACGTTGGTGCTCGTAGCGTTCGGATTGTTCATGACCGCTCTGGACACGTTGGTGGTGACGACAGCTCTGCCAGTGCTGCGCGTGTCACTGCACACGACGTTGTCGGATCTGGAGTGGACGGTCAACGCCTACAACCTCGCGTTCGCTTGCTCGCTGCTTACGGGCGCCGCGCTCGGCGATCGGTTTGGACGACGACGAATCTTCTGCACAGGCCTGTCGGTGTTCACCCTGGCCTCAGCAGGGTCGGCCTTGGCGCCAACGGTTGGGGTCCTCATCGCCACCCGGGCGCTGCAAGGCGTGGGCGCAGCGATGGTGATGCCTCTCACGCTCACTCTCATCAGCGAGGCTTTCCCGGCAGAACGTCGGGGGATGGCAATAGGGGTATGGGGCGGCATCGCCGGCCTAGCCGTCGCAGGCGGTCCCGTTGTGGGAGGCGCGGTCGTACAGGGCATCAACTGGCACTGGATCTTTTGGTTGAACGTTCCGATAGGCCTAATTCTCGTGCCTTTGGCGGCCAAACGATTGAGCGAAAGCTACGGCCCCCGACCTCGCCTTGACCTGGTTGGGCTGGGATTGGCCGGCGCGGGATTCTTCGGGCTGACTTGGGGCTTGGTACGGGCGAACACTGTCGGCTGGTCAAGCAGCGAGGTGACTGCTGCGCTCGTCGGTGGCGTAGTTATCATCGGCGCGTTTTTGTGGTGGGAGCAGAGAACCTCGACGCCAATGCTTTCGCTTTCCCTGTTTCGTCGCCCGAGCTTCTCGAGCGCGAACGGCACGAGTTTCTTCATGTACGCCGGTCTCTTCGGTGCCGTCTTCTTGATGTCGCAGTTCTTCCAGACGGCGCAGCACCTCTCGCCGCTGCAAACCGGCTTGCGTCTCCTGCCCTGGACGGGTGCCCCGATGTTCGTCTCACCGATTGCGGGCAAGCTCGCCGAGCGCTACGGCAACCGTCCGTTCATGGCCCTAGGCCTGCTACTCCAAGCGGTTGGTCTCGCCTGGATCGCGGCGATCGCGAGCACCCGCGTCGGGTTCGGCGAGATCGGGGCCGCCCTCGGCGTCGCTGGTCTCGGAATCGGGATGGTCTTCCCGACGGTATCTACCGAAGTATTGGCGGCCGTACCGCCCGAGGAGGTCGGGGTTGCCTCAGGTACCAACAGCGCGCTTCGCGAGCTCGGCGGCGTTCTCGGTGTCGCCGTCCTTGCTTCAGTGTTCTCCAGGCCAGGCATCTACACAACATCGACCGTCTTCGTTGACGGTTTCAAGGCCGCCTTGTGGGTGGGTGCTGGATTCTCACTCGCGGGCGTAGTGGCAGCGATCGCCGGCACACGCCGCTCGCTCACCCGCGAGGTCTTCGATCGCGACCAGACCGCGCCAGTCCTCGCTGAGGCCCTCGGAGGTTAGTCCTGTGTGCCTACTTCTACGACGGGTGTCGACACGGCGACTGAGCTGTTGACAGCCTCTGCGAGCGGCAATCGCACTGTGCAGTCGAGGCCACCCCGCTGACGCGCCGCAACGGTCATGCTCCCGTGGTGGGCGCCGACGATCGCGTCGACGATCGAGAGCCCAAGGCCGAATCCGCCATCGTGTGAGCTGCGGTCCGCTCTCCCCCGCCGGAACGGCTCCACCAACCCGGAGACCACGGCGGGATCGAGGACCGCCCCGGTGTTAGCCACCTCAACGAGGGCCACGTCACCCTCAGCTCGAGTTGCCACCGACACCGATCCGCCAACGACGTTGTGCCGAACCGCGTTTTCGACCAGGTTCCCGACGAGCCTCTCGATCAGAGCAGGATCACCGCTGACCGGTACGCGCTGTAGGTCCGTCTCAACCAGGACCCCGGCGAGCGCAGCTTCGACGCGGGCGTGCTCGACAACCGCGGTCGTAGTCGCCGAAAGCTCTACGGTTGTCCACTTGTCGACGCCGCGCTCGGAACGGGCGAGCACCAGGAGGGCGTCGATCAGCCGTTCGGTGTCCTCGCTGTTGGTTCGCAGCTCCTCCAGGATCGAACGAAGCTCGTCGGGGGTCGCTGACCGGTTGGCCAGGGCTTCGTCGATGAGGACCCGTTCCGTCGCCAACGGGGTGCGCAACTCGTGTGATGCGTTGGCTACAAAGCGCCGCTGGCTATTGAACGCACGATCGAGCCGACCCAGCATCGAGTCGAACGTGTCGGCAAGTTGTTTCAGCTCGTCGTTGGGCCCGTCCAGGTTGATTCGGGCGTGGAGGGTCTGCTCGGAAAGGCTCCGCGCTGCGTCAGTGATCCGGTGGACCGGACGGAGTGCCCGTCCGGCCATCCACCACGAAAGTCCGAACGCCAGGATAGTGAGGAGTCCGAGTGCCAGTGCAGAATCGACCTTGAAGGTGCGGAGCGTTTGCGCCTGGCTCGCCTTGACGGTGTTGGTCAGCCGGCTGAGTTCTGCGGCAGTCGGACCAGGAATCGGTCCCGGCACTTTGCCGAGTACGGCTCCGCTGCCAGGCAGCGTTCCGCTCGCCCCCGCCTCTCCGCCGCCGATGCCGCCTGAGAACGAGTGGTAGTAGACGCTCCCGACGGCGCTGGGGCAGCTGCTCGGGTTCACCGTCAACGGGCCGGGCTGGTTGACGTTGACACCCACGGCGGCGCTGACCGGCTGACCGTCGGGGCCCTTGGTCGTGCAGATGATCTGCACCGCGGTTCCCGGTCCTTTTTCCCGCTGCTGGAGGAGTACGTAGCTGACCCCGAGCAGGGCCGCCCCGGTTACGACGAACAGCGCGGTGTAGGTGAGGGTCAACCGCAGCCGCACGGTTGGGTGCGGCCATCGGATCGCTCTCATGATGTCGCTATCCGGTAGCCGGCACCGATGACGGTGCTGATCATGGGCGGGTCTCCTATCTTGCGGCGGAGGTTTGCGACGGTGACCCTCACGGTGTTGGTGAACGGATCGGCGTGGGCGTCCCACACCCGCTCCAACAGTTCCTCGACGCTGACCACCCGACCAGGGGGCGACATGAGGATTTCGAGGACACCGAACTCCTTGTTGGTGAGGATCAACGGATTGCCGGCCCGCTCGGCGAGCCGGCAGTTGGGGTCGAGGGTGAGCTCACCGGCGGTCAGGACAGGCGGCAGGGCCTGGGTGGACCTCCTCGCCAACGCTCGAATCCGGGCGACGAGCTCGGCGAGCGCGAACGGCTTGGGAAGGTAGTCGTCCGCTCCGAGGCTCAGTCCCTCGACCAGGTCGTCGACGGTCCCGGATGCGGTCAGCATGAGTATCCGGGCTTCGCCCCCGGCGAGCTGGCGGCACACCTCGTCTCCGTGTACTCCCGGAAGGTCACGGTCGAGGACGACCACCTGGTAGTCGTTGTCGACGGCAAGGCGCAGCGCGGCCATCCCGTCATAGGCGACGTCGACCGCCATGCCCTCGCGGCGCAGGCTCCGAGCGATGGAGTCCGCCATGACATGCCGATCTTCGACAACTAACAGCCTCACACCGGCATCGTCGCACTCGAAACTTAAAGATCCGATAAAAGTGCGGGTTTTTTACCGGGGCTTTATGCCTCGAGGTTTACAACGCCTCGCGATGCACGAATCTCAGGAGGCGCGATAGATGAGCAAGACGTTCTGGCGATCGTGGTGGATCGCCGCCTTCGTCGCCGTGGCGGCCTTAGGGTTGTCCGCATGCGGTAGCTCCAGCAGCCCGCACGTGGCCAGCTTGGGCAACAGCAGCGGTAACCAGGGCAACAACGGCACTGGAAGCACCACGACGCTTCCCCACGGGAATCCGACCCAACTGCTCGACGAGTGGGCCAGCTGCATGAGGAACAACGGCGACCCCGGCCAGGTCGACCCGACCATCGACGCCAACGGGGTGATTCACATCACGTTCCCGAGTGCCGGGACTGGGCCGGGCCCCGCCACCCTCGGGGCCCCGAACGGCAAGGACAACCCTTGCAGTGACTACTTGACAGCAGCCTCGACGGCCTTGCGCGGCGGCCAGCCGCTGGAGAAGCCGGATCCGGCGAAGATGGCGAAGTACTCACAGTGCATGCGGGCCAACGGAGTCCCGGACTTTCCCGACCCGCAGTCCGGAGGGGGCCTACAGCTTCGAGTACAACCCGGCAGCGACCTCAACCCGAACAATGCGACCTTCAAGAACGCGTCGAAGCTGTGCGCGAAAAAGACCGGAGTGCCCGGACTCGGCGGCACGCCCCAGCGCGGCGCAATCGAGGCGACCGCCGGAACCGGCCCCGAAGGGGGGCCGGGCGGTAAGAGCGGGCCGGGAGGTTCCGGCATTGCCACTGGAGGCAGTGGTGGCTGAGGTAACCGTCAAACGAGTGGTGTTGGTCGCAGCGCTCGCTGGAGCCATCGTCGGCGGCGCGGTCGCGAGCGGGGTCGCCGAGGCGTCGAGCGGCAGCGTGCGAACCACGGGCACCTCTGCTTCTGGCAACGGCGTCACCCTCGCCACCAGTCCGGTAGTAAGGACCAACTTGCGGTCGACCGTACAGGTGAGCGGCTCGATTGGCTACCAGGGTTCCTACGTCATCGCCGCCGCCACCGGGACGACCGCGCAGCAGGTCGCTCAAGCCCAACAGCAGGTGAGCCAGGACCAGCAGGCGTTGGCGTCGGACCAAACCTCCCAGTCCGACACCACCGCCGCCGACAATCAAGCGATCTCTTCCGCGCAAGACACAGTCAACTCTGCTGCCGCAACGTTGAGCGCCGATCAGAGCAGACAGAGCCAAGAATGTGCCGGCAACGGATCAGCCACGCAGGCGTGCGGCCAGGACGCTCAGAAGGTGAGCCAGGACCAGACCCAACTCACCCAGGCACAGCAGCAGCTCACCACCGCACGGGCGAACGCGAAGCGCGACCGCAATCAGTCCGAAGCGAAGATCGAAACCGACAACAATCAGCTGACCGCCGCCCAGGCCAACCTCGCCGCTCTGGAAGTCAACGAGGTCAACCCGAACACGACCTTCACCCACCTGCCGAAGGCCGGGGACGTCATCAGCCAGGACCAAACCCTGTACTCACTCGACGGTCAGCCGGTCCCTCTCCTGTACGGTACCAGCGCCGCCTACCGAGCGTTCTACGTGGGCATGCCTGACGGGGCTGACGTGGGCCAGCTCACCAACGACCTGATAACCCTCGGGTACGGGAGCGGCCTCACTCAGAGCAACCACTACTCGTCGGCGACGGCAACAGCGGTGCAGCGCTGGCAGTCAGCTCTAGGTCTTCCCGCGAGCGGAACGATCCTCTTGGGTCAGGTCGTCTTCGAGCCCGGTCCGATCCGGGTCACTTCCGTCACCCCTTCGGTCGGGCAGGCGGTCGGAGGCGGAAGCGGCGGCACGGTGATGAACGCGACCAGCACCACCCCGATCGTCAGTGTCGCGCTGCAGGTCACCCAGGAGTACCTGGTGAAGCCCGGCGACGCGGTGACGGTTGTACTGCCCGATGGCACCTCCACGGTGGGGGGGCACGTGCAAACCGTCGGAAACGTGGCGACCTGCCCCAGCGGCAACGGAGGCGGCGGTGGAGGTGGCGGCGGCAACAACTCGGCCGACCAGTCGCCTTGCTCGTCGAGCGGAAGCGGCAACTCGTCGACGCCGACGGTCACCGTCACCGTCACAATGGACAGCACCCCGCGGGGTGCGACTCTTGACCAGGCCCCGGTGGACGTGAACATCACCACCGAGCACGCCGACGACGTTCTCGCAGTGCCGATCAACGCCCTCCTGGCTCTGCAAGGAGGCGGAGACGCGGTCGAGGTGGTCACCGGAGCCACTCATCACTTGGTCGGGGTGACCACCGGGTTGTACAGCAACACCATGGTCCAGATCAGCTCTCCGGACATCAGCGCCGGAATGCTGGTGGAGGTACCTTCCTCGTGACGCTCGCAACGCAGGTTGTCGAGGAGCGGGCCGCCCCTGCGACCCCTGTCCTCGAGCTCGTCGACGTCGCGAAGGAGTACCCGGGCGACCCTCCGGTCGTCGCTCTCGCCGGTGTCACACTGCGTGTCGATCCAGGCGAGCTGGTCGCCATCCTCGGTCCGTCAGGATCTGGAAAAAGTACCGCACTCCACGTGATGGGCACCCTCGAGCGACCCACCCGAGGTGTGGTGCGAATTGCGGGCGAGGACACCTCGACGATGTCAGACAAACAACTGTCAGGTCTGCGGGCTCGGCGCTTGGGTTTCGTCTTCCAGCAATTCTTTCTGCTCGACGGTCTCAGCGTGCTCGACAATGTTGCCGACGGGTTGCTGTACCGGGGAGGTCGGGTCTCCGACCGGCGACGCTTGGCGAGCGCGGCGATCGATCGCGTCGGTCTGAGCCACCGGATGGGGCACCGGCCGAACCAGTTGTCGGGCGGGGAACAGCAGCGCACCGCGATCGCGCGCGCGTTGGCCGGGCGGCCGGCGTTGGTAATGGCGGACGAGCCAACCGGCAACCTCGACACCGCTACTGGCGCATCCATCCTCGCCCTGCTCCGCGAGCTACACGACGAGGGCACCACCATCGTGGTGATCACCCACGACCTCGACGTTGCCTCGGCGATGGAACGGCGGATCGAGATACGCGACGGGAAGATCGTCCATGACTCGCGACGGGACGGTCAACTGTGATGCGCGACGGCAGGACCGCGTCCAAGCTGTCGCGGCGCGACCTGATGCGTATCGGCAGCTTGGGCTTGCGCAGCCGGCGGGTGCGAGCGTCGCTGTCCGCTCTCGGCATAAGCATCGGCATCGCCGCGATCGTCGGCGTGCTCGGCATCTCCCAGTCGTCAAAGTCTGGGCTGCTCGCCGAACTCGGCCGGTTGGGCAACCTGCTCAGCGTCCAAGCGGGTCAAAGCGCGTTCGGGCAACAGTCCGAGCTGCCGACCGACGCCGAGGGCATGGTGTCAAGGATCGCGCCGGTCACCAACGTGACCGAGATCGCCACGATCTCGAACGCCCACGTGTACCGCAACCCCTACGTGCCGCCTATCAACACCAACGGCATCGCGGTCACCGCGACCGACGCGTTCCTCCCGGCCACCCTCGGAGCGACAGTCGCCCACGGAACCTTCTTGAACGCCGCGACCGCGCGCTATCCAGCGGTCGTGCTCGGCGCCGAAGCCGCGCGGCTCCTGGGCATCCACGATCTGTCCAGCCCGACTCAGGTGTGGCTGGGCGGGCGGTGGTTCACCGTCGTCGGCATCCTCAAGCCCGTCGAGTTGGTGACGCAGATCGACAGCATGGCCCTGATCGGTTTTCCCGTGGCGGAAAGGAACTTCGGCTTCGACGGTCACCCGACCAACATCTACCTGCGCAGCGTGCCCAGCCAGGTCAACGCAGTGGCGACGGTCCTGCCCGCGACAGTCAACCCGAGAGATCCCTCGCTCGTGAACGTCAGCCAGCCCTCCGACGTGCTGAAGGCCGAGGTCGCCACCAAGGGCGCGTACAACGGTCTCCTGCTCGGTCTCGGCGCGGTGGCTCTGCTAGTCGGCGGTGTGGGCATCGCCAACGTCATGGTCATCTCGGTCCTCGAGCGCCGTTCGGAGATCGGGCTTCGCCGCGCCCTGGGAGCAAGCAGGCGCCACGTCGCCGAACAGTTCCTCGCGGAAGCACTGTTGCTCTCGGCACTTGGCGGGCTGGCGGGCACCGTCATAGGCGGCGTGGCGACTGGCATCTACGCGGTTACCCAGCACTGGTCGGTAGTGATCCCGGGACTGGCCCTCTATGGCGGAATCGGCGCCGCGCTGGTGATCGGCGCCATCGCCGGTCTCTACCCGTCGACGCGCGCGGCGCGCTTATCACCGACCGAGGCGCTACGAACCGTATAGCTCGTCCGTGCCCGATCAGTCCTGATCTAGCCAGCCTCGCCGGTTCCGTTCGTGCTATCCAGCCCGTCGAGCTCGGCCATGTCCTCTTGCGATAGCTCGAAGTCGAAGATCCTGGCGTTCTCCTCGATGCGATCCCGGTGGGTCGACTTCGGCAGGACCACGGTCTCGCGTTGTAGGCACCACCGCAAGAGGACCTGCGCAGGCGAACGACCCACTCGAGATGCGACCTCGCCCACCCGACGGTCTTTGAGATGGCGGCCGGTCCCCAAAGGGCTATAGGCCTCGATGACTATGTTGTGCCTGGTTGCGGCGTCGAGAAGCGCGCGCCGGTACTCGAAGGGACTGAACTGAACCTGGTTCACCACCGGAGGAACCTCGGCCCCACCAACGACGTCGTTCATTTCAGCCACCCCGTAGTTGGACACACCGATTGAGCGGGTGTAACCGAGCTGTAGTGCCTTCTCCATGCCCGGCCAGGCCCGGGCCGCACCGCCGCTAGGCCAGTGAACGAGATATAGGTCCACGTAGTCGAGAACCATTCGCCGCAAGCTGCCTTCGGCTTCCGCCACAGGATCGCGCCGCGAGGGGTTGAACTTGGTTGTAACGAAAAGCTCCTCACGTGGCACTCCGCTCTCCCGCACGGCCTGGCCGACGCTCTCTTCGTTGCCATACAGCTGGGCAGTGTCGATGTGCCGGTATCCGGCGTCAAGCGCCCACCGAACTGCGTTGACGCACTCAGGCCCGTTTCGTATCTGCCACACCCCCAACGCGAGTAGAGGGATCTTGGTGCCATCCGACAACTGGCGAGATTCCACTTCAGCTTTTTAGCACCCGAAGCGCACCCAGTTTGGGTCGTCGAAGCGAAGCGACAGTGCGCTTCCGTTCGGTAGATCAGATATGGACGCGGTAGCGGAGGTACACGACACCGTTGTCGAACCGGTGTTCCTCGATCAGCTCCAACAGGGCGGGCGCGTCGCTGGAAAATGCGGGCTTCCCTTGACCGACGAGCACCGGATAGATGAAGAGGTGGCATTCGTCGACCAGTCCGGCGTTGAACGCGTGTGCTGCGAGGGTCGGGCCGCCGATGGTGAAGTCGCTCTCGGCGGACGCCTTCATGTCGCGAACCACATCGGGGTCAAAGCGGCGCTCGAGCCGCGTGTTGGCCGTCGATACCGCCTGCAGCGAGGCCGAGTAGACGATCTTGTCGGCCGTCTGCCAGACGTTCGCGAAGTCGGCCATGAGCTTCGACTGGGCGGAAAGGGCGGGGTCGGCCTCCCAAACTGCCATCGTCTCGTACAACCGCCGGCCATAGAGGTAGGTACCGGCGGGGCGCACAACGTCGGTGATGAAAGTGAACACTTCGTCGCTGGGTGCGGTCCATTCGAACCTGCCGTGCGCGTCCTCGACGTAGCCGTCGAGGGACACATTCGTGACGAAAACCAGCTTGGCCATTCCGCTGCTTAGGCGCCGGGCGGCCCGGCCAGGATCGTCGGAACGTACTCGAGCAGTTGGATGCGACCGTCGAAGGTGCGACTGCTGATCATGTCGAGAGCAACATCGGGATAGCCGTCATAGATCCTCTCCCGGCCGCTGCTTCCGGTGATGACGGGAAAGACAACCACGCGGAAGCGATCCACGAGACCGGCCTTCAGCAGAGAGCGGCACAGTGTGAGGCTGCCTATGGTTCGCATCGACTTGGAGGCCTCGGCCCTCATCTCCCGCACGGCCTCAACCGGATCTCGAGCCACGACTTGTGTGTTCGCCCAAGAAATGGACTCTCCCAATGTGGTCGAGAAGACGACCTTCGACATGCCCGCCAGGACATCGGTACCTGGCTCGCCCTGTGCGGCGAGTCCCGACATGACACGGTACGTGGTTGCGCCCATCAGGATCGTGTAGTCGGCTTCGGGCTGATCTCCCAACCACCCGAGGTACTCGGGTCCCTCCAGCCCCCACCAGCCAGGCCAGCCGTCCGCAGCCGCGTAGCCATCAAGCGAAGTGATGAAATCGACGAGGAGTTCTGGTACGGTGGTCTCCGTTTCCTCACTCAAAGATCTCAGCTGTGAGCAGGTAGACGTGGCTTTCGTCCAGGTGCTCGTGCAGCCATCCGAGCGTGCGTGAACCTGGCGGTTCCAGACCTGAAGGCCCCACCATCCGAGTGCGGCCAACGTCGACGGTCTCGAGCGGCTCCCCGCGCCAGTCTTGTGCCGAGTCGAGCGCCCGTTCGATCACCTGCCGCATTTGGTGGCCCCGCAATGTGCACTCATAGGCTCCCCACTCAACCTGGCGCACCGCGTCTTCAAGAGGATACCTAGAACCCATCGCTCGGTGGTAGGACCGAAGCGCGTCATAGGTGGCGGCGGCGTGCCGCCCCGACCAGTCGGCGTGAATCCCCTCCGGAGCATCGTCCCGTATCTGGGCGTTGTACACCGACTGTGAGCCTACGTCCGCCGGCACCTGCCGGCGGAGGCTGGTTCAGCGATGGCCGGACTCGACAACACGATGTTGCCCCAGAGCCCTGGGCTGACCCGCTCAGTTACCTGGGGGCGAGTACTTCACGTTCTTCTGTGCCGCCGAGTCGATTTCGTCGGGGGTGAGGAGCACCACGGTGCGCACGGTCGCTCCTCCGCCCGCGGTGACAGCCAGCGCCAGGGCTGCGGCCGCCTCATTGTCCGGTAAGTCAGCGACGGTGAACACGTCGGTCCCTCCGAACGCGAAGTAGAACACGTCCAACTTGCCACCCACGCTCTTCGCCGCGGCCTGAGCCGCCGCTTTGCGAGCGCTACCGCCCTTCGCGACGACTCCGCGCACACCGTCGAGCGTGTAACTGACCTCAAGAAGGTACTTCGGCATGGGCTCGCTCCTTCATCAGTAGGTGCACAAACACTACGTCCACCTAGTCACCGTCGCGACCTGAGGCTCTAACGAGCTCACCTGTCGACATTAATAAGGGGTGTACCGGCGGCGAAACCTTCGGATCCCGGGGGGACGGCGAAGCCGGCCAGCGGAATTGATTCGCCATGCTCACTCGACGTTCTTTTCTCCGCATGGCCGGAACGGGCGCAGGCTTGGCCGCGATAGGTGCCGCAGTACCTGCGCTGGCCGACAGCTCCTCTATCGCCGGCTCGGCCCACCTCCCGACGGCGACCGAACTGGGCGTTGACCATGTCGTCATCCTCATGTTGGAGAACCGGTCCTTCGACCACCTCCTGGGGTGGCTGCCGGGCGCCAACGGAACCCAATCGGGGCTCTATCAGGCTCTCGATGGGCTGTGGTACCCGAACTACCACTTGGCGCCGGACTTTCAGGGGTGCGGCTACAGCGACGCCGACCATTCCTGGGAGGGTTGGCTCATCGAGTTCGACGGAGGCCGTTGTGACGGCTTCTTGAAGCGGCCCGGACCGTTCTCCAGCAGCACGCATGCTGCGGCCAATACCTTTCCGATCGGTTACTACATCGATAAGGACCTCCCCGTACTTGCGGCCCTCGCCCGCAACTACGTGGTACTGGACCACTACTTCTGTGCCATCGCTGCGGAGACGTACCCGAATCGCTTCTATCAGCATGCTGCGCGCACCGACCGTGACCACAACAGCGGCGGGCCGAGCATTTCTACCCTCCCTACTGTCTGGGACCAGCTGTCGCCTCTACACGGGCCAGCGCTCCCCGGCCAGCCACCGACCGGCGCCTACTACTTCCAGGACGCCCCCTTCCTCGCTCTGTGGGGCCAGAAGTACGCCCAGTTCGTGCGTCCGTACTCGCAGGCGACCCCGATCCCGGCCACCGGGGTGATAGATGGGACGACCCTGCCGCCGATCACCATCGCTCCCGAGGGCGAAAGCTTCCTCGACGCCGTCCGCAACGGCACTCTCCCCAACGTGGCCTACGTCGATCCCTCCTTTGTGGACGAGGGCGCCGGCACCTCTGACGACGACCATCCCCTGGCAGACGTTCGCCTCGGTGACAAGGTCATGGCCGACGTCTACCACGCCCTCGCGGACGCAGGCC
Source organism: Acidimicrobiales bacterium (assembly GCA_036378675.1). Lineage (NCBI taxonomy): Bacteria > Bacillati > Actinomycetota > Acidimicrobiia > Acidimicrobiales > Acidimicrobiales bacterium. The sequence goes on along the minus strand of DASUWA010000043.1, from coordinate 40,370 downwards.
TTCTCGAACGGACGATCCTGGTCATCACCTTCGACGAGTGGGGCGGTTTCTACGACCACGTTCCTCCCCCCACCGTGATCGACGACACCGATCCCAATACCGTCTCGCACATCGGCAACGTGACCACGCTCGGCCAGACCCACCCCAACTACGGTCAGCTCGGCTTCCGAGTCCCGTGCATCGTCGTCTCGCCGTTCGGCAAGCCCGGCGTTGTGCACGAAGGCCCCTACGAGCACACCTCGTCTCTTGCAATGATCGAATCGCTGTTCGGCCTCCACCCCCTGACCGCCCGCGACGCTCACGCCAAGAACCTCCTGTCAGCGCTCGACGTGAATCGCCGACGCCTTGACGACCCGCAGTCCCGCATCCCGACCTCACTCGATGTCGGCGGACCTGCAGTCGGCGCCGCCGCCGCGTGCGGGTCTCCCTTCACCGTGCCCTCGGTATCCCCGAAGCCGGTCCCCCACTGACCGGCCAGCACCCGGCCCGGAGGTGGCCAATCGCACCTACGTGAGGGGTGAATTCACGTAGCGCTGCCGGTGGGTGCCGGCGAAGCCCTCAGACCGGCGCAGACGATCGCAAGCATCCGCGCCTGCGAGGCGTCGGACGCCGGGTTGCCCATGGCGCACGTGCCCATGATCAAACCGAAGAGATCATCGATGGTCACGTCGGACCGAATCGAGCCCGTCGCCTGCGCGCGCGATAACAGCTTCCTGAACGCGTCCTCCACGGATCGTTTCGACTCCGGCGCAGTCTGATGGACATCGACGCCTGCACCGGCAAGCGCGTCGATGAGGTTCTTCTTCGACGCAGCCTCCCCGCCCAGGCAGGTCATGAATTCGAAGAGCGCCTCATCGGCGTCCTCCCGCTCCGCCAGCTCCCGCGCGCGCTCGGCGATCTCATCCAGGTGGGCGACAAGCACGGCTTGGAACAAAGCCTCCTTGGTCGGAAAGTGGCGGTAGAGAGTCCCCGCCCCCACACCGGCCCGGCGGGCGATCTCGTCGACGGGAACCCCGAGACCCTCCTCGGCGAATGCCTTGTCCGCCGCGTCGAGGATCAGCTCACGGTTGCGGCGGGCATCGGCCCGTAAGGGCAACGAGCAGGCGGCGGTCATGACGTCACCACAACCTTAAATACCGATTGACAAACGGAACGATCGTTCCGTATAGTGATGGGAAACCGGAACGCACGCTCCGATTATATCTCCCCCCAAGGTTCAAAGAAAGAGGCAGTCGCATGGCTGTAATTGATACTGAGCTCCTCACGCCGGGTGGCGAGGCCATTTCCGAACCGGACCCCCGCCGGTTCCGGGCGTTGACGGTGATCGCCATCGCCCAACTCATGGTCGTGCTCGACGCGACGGTCGTGACGATCGCCTTGCCGTCGGCGCAGCGAGCCCTCCATTTGTCCGTAAACGACAGGCAGTGGGTATTGACCGCCTACACCCTCGCGTTCGGCGGCCTTCTGCTGCTCGGTGGCCGGATCGCCGACTACCTGGGGCGCAAGCGGATGTTCGTGCTGAGCCTCGTCGGGTTCGCCGGCGCCTCCGCCCTCGGCGGCCTGGCCCAAAGCTCGGCCATGCTGTTCGGGGCCCGGGCGCTGCAGGGTGCGATGGCCGCGGTCATGGCGCCGGCCGCGCTGTCGCTGATCACCGTCACCTTCACCGAGGAGCACGAGCGGGCCCGGGCGTTCGGTGTGTACGGCGGCATCTCCGGTGGCGGGGCGGCGCTGGGCCTGATCCTTGGAGGGTTGCTGACGCAGTACGTGTCGTGGCGGTGGACGCTCCTGATCAACGTTCCGATCGCGCTGGTCACGGCGTACGCGGCGACCCGCCTGGTCGGCGAGAGCCGCACGGAACGGCGCTCGAGCTACGACGTCCCTGGCGCGGTGACTTCGACCGCCGGACTGCTCGCTCTGGTCTACGGGTTCACCCGGGCGGAGAGCCACGGCTGGGGAGCAGGCCAGACCCTGACCTTCCTGGCGATCGGGGCGGTGCTGCTCGCGGTGTTCTGCGCGATCGAATATCGCAGCGACAACCCGCTCCTTCCGTTGCGGGTGCTGGCCGAGCGCAACCGGGGAGGCTCCTTCATCTCCTCGTTGCTGGTGGGCATCGCCCTCTTCGCCATGTTCCTCTTCCTCACCTACTACTTCCAGCAGATCCTCGGGTACTCGGCCCTCAAAGCGGGCTTCGCCTTCCTGCCCTTCTCGGCGGGGATAGTTGCGGGCGCGACCCTGTCGAGCCAGGTGCTGCCCAGGGTCGGGCCCCGACCGCTGATGACGGCCGGGTTCTTCCTCGGCGCCCTTGGGTTGGCGCTCTTCACCCAGGTGCATCCCGATAGCTCGTACCTGACCCACATCCTCCCAGCCGAGCTCATGGTGAGCCTGGGCCTGGGGACCGCTTTCGTGCCGATGAGCAGCGCGGCGCTGATCGGCGTCGACGAGAGCGACGCGGGTGTGGCCAGTGCGCTGGTCAACACCACGCAGCAGACCGGTGGTTCTCTGGGGGTCGCCTTGCTCAGCACGGTTGCCGCCTCGGCGACCACCGGCTATCTGGCATCCCACCACGGAGTGCATTCGGCGTTCGCAGCGGCGACGGTCCACGGTTACACCACCGCTTTCGCGATCAGCGGGGTGTTACTGGCCGGGGCGGCGGTGGTGTCGCTGCTTCTGCTGCGGGCCGATCGCGATGACCTTCCCAGCCAGACGGAACTCGTTACTGCCTAAAGACCTGAACGCGAAAGGTACGTCATGATCAAAACTGAGACTCATCCCGACGGAATGGTTTCCCTTCGTCCGATCGGGGACCTCGACTGGTCCAACGCAGGTGCATTAGGGCACGCGGTGCACAACGTGCTCACCCCGTTCGTTCGCGTAGAGATCGACCTCGAACATGTGATCTCGGTAGACGCGGTGGGCATAACTCGCCTTCTGCGCTCGGTCCGGCTGATCCGGAGCATCGCGGGCGAGGTCCAAGTCACAAGGGTGCCCGCGGCGGTTCAATCCCGCCTCGACCTGCTCGGTATCGACCTGCGATTTATCGGTACGTCGCGACCCGGAGAAGCTGCGTAACGTCAGGTGCCGACGGGGCGATTCCTACGATGAGGCTCCAAGCAGGTCACATATTCCGCCAAGCGATCCGCCAGCTCAAAGGGGAGCTCCGGATCTCCGAGATCCGGGTCAGGCCAGATCTCGGAGATGCGACGCCAGTGCTTCGCTCGGCCGAGGAACGGCCCCACTACAGGCTCTCGTCCCAGTTTGCGACGCCAGGTCTTCTCTTTGGCCACCAGCCGGGCGAGCGCTGCCTCGTTGTCGGCAGGCTCGGGGTATTCGCAATGAAAGCCGATCTCCAGACCAAGCACCTTGGCGCCGGGCGCGAGATCAGCGCCGATGACCTGAGCCTCGTAGTGCTCGCGCGGCGCCTTCGGGGAGCCGAACCAGACCTTTATCCCATAACGATGCTCGTAAAGCCCGACGTCTCCGAGTTCGGCCGGCATCAGGCCTCGCAACGCGTCGGCCACGTCTGCAAATACCGGTCGGCCGGCCACTGCGCTCCGTTGTTCAGGCGCACTTCGCATGCTCATGCTGGTGACGGAGCCTAGCGAGCTGGCAGTCAGCTCAGACAGGCGCTATCTCGGGCGGATCCTCTCTATCCCGACGACGCCAAATCTCTAGACTTTCTCGATGAACGTATCCAACGAGCTCGCCGTCGCTGAGACCCTGTACCGATATGCCATTGGGGTCGATCGTCGGGATTGGGGGTTGTATCGCTCGTTGTTCGCCGACACGGTGGCGATCGACTTCGCAAGCTACGACCCGGACCTTCCGCCGCGGCGGATGAGTGCGGATCAGTGGGTCGCCGGGGTGGTTCCGTTGTTTACGGGGCTCGCCGCGACACAGCACTCCATGACGAACCCGCTCGCAACGATCGACGGTGACAACGCCGCGATCACCATGTACGTTCACGCGCATCACGTCTACGACCCGACGGACGCGGCCTCCTGGTACACGATCGGTGGGTACTACGAGGACACGCTCGCGCGGGTAGCCGGACGCTGGTTGCTGACCGGCGTCCGACTCATGGTGACCTGGCGCGCTGGTGACCCAGCCATCATGGAACTGGCGAGAGCGGAGGGCGCCCGCCGACTTGGTGCCTGAACTCGCGGGCAACCCACGCACGGACGCTTCTATTCGACTTTCGGAACTTGCCCTTGACCCGCCCACTCGCGGCAGCCATCATGCCCTAGTCAGGTCGGACCCGCGGGCGGGTCCCGGCCGAAGCCAATGAAGCCGAGGACCGACCCAAGGGGGCGCCAAGTGCCGATAGCCGTTTACTTCCATCCGAAGGGCATGACCCTGGAGCAGTTTCGCGAAGTCCACAAGCGGCTCGAAGCCGCTGGAGTGGGCCTGGCCGACCAGCAAGGCCGTCTGCATCACTCGTGCTTCGGAGACGACGGCGATCTGATGGTTTACGACGTCTGGGACTCGCAGGAGTCGTTCGGGGCCTTCGGACAGAAACTGATGCCGATCCTTGCCGAGGTTGGGGTCGATCCAGGCGAGCCAGCGGTCATGCCGATTCACTTGCTCGACCAGCAGCGAATAGCCGGCGAGGTCTGAGTACCGCTCCAAAGATCATCACAACTCGGCTAGTTCTTGGCTACGGCTGCGGCCACTTGGTGCTTTACACGACCTCGGGTCCGGCTATCAGCAGCTCACCCCAGGCCGAACCCTCGAGATTCGTCGCCTCGGTGTTCTCGATGAATTCAGTCAATGTCTGAATGAAACGAGCGGGCTCCTCGACGTGAGGGAAGTGACCGGATTCTTCGAAGATCACTAGTTGGCTCCCGGGCATCGCTCGGTGGGCTTCGTGCGCGTGGGCGACAGGGATGATCCTGTCGCGTTCACCCCACAAGATGAGGGTGGGCAGCAGAGACGATAGGTAGAGCCGGTCGTGAGCACTGACCGTTTGGCCACCTACGTTTACGACGGCGCGTAGAGTTCGCAGGAATGCCTCGCGGGTCTCGGGATCGATGAGCGAGACGTAGCTGCGCCACTCCTCCTCGACCCGCGGTGCCCGTAGCCCGAAGCGCTGCAGACTGCGGCTGACCAAGTTTCCCGCGTCGCGCACGAACGAAGGGAACAGAATCGGCGTGACGTACTCAACACCGGGGAAGGTGAGAGCACGCAGGATCCATGAGACCTCCTGGCCCAGTCCGCCACTCGAGACCAGGACAAGGCGTTCGCAATGCATGGGATGTTGATAGGCCAGCTGCATCGCGACGCCACCGCCAAGTGACTGGCCAATTACCGTGGCCCGGTCGATTCCAATGGCGACAAGGAGGTCCCGCAGCGCGTTCGCCTGAGCCCCCAACGAGTAATCCTGGCGCGGCTTGTCGGACTCTCCGTGACCGGGCAGGTCGGGGGCGATTACGGTGTAGCGCTGCGACAGCGCCGGCATGACCTCACGCCAAGTGACCGAGCTGCCGGCCATTCCGTGTATCAGCAGCAGTACGGGCCGCTTGGTCGTCGAATCCTCCCCGCCGATCCGATAAACCATCCGGTGCCCGTGCAGGTGAACGACACGCTTCTCCACTGGCGTCACCCCGAGAAGGTACCGCGGTGAAGGCCAGCCAGCGCAAGGGTCGCTGGGTTCGGCTCTACGTGATTGACCCTATCCGTTAGCAATGCGTACGATACGACTCATAGAGCCCAGAAATGTTCGCGCTGGTCGTACTGACCGGTACAAGTGGGTAGCCCTGGTCAACACCACCCTGGGAACGCTCATGGTGACGATCGACGGATCGATCGTCCTGATCGCCATGCCCGACATCTTCCGCGGCATCAAGTTGGACCCGCTTCTTCCTTCGAACAGCTTCTATCTACTCTGGATGATCCTTGGGTACCTGGTGGTGACCAGCGTCCTCGTCGTCAGCTTGGGTCGCCTGGGCGACATGTTCGGAAGAGTGAAGATGTACAACCTCGGCTTTGCCGTCTTCACCTTTTTCTCGCTGCTCCTCACAGTTGACTGGATGAGCGGCAAGTCAGGGGCGATGTGGCTGATCGTGTTGCGGCTGTTCCAAGGCGTGGGTGGAGCCATGCTCTTCGCCAACTCCGCTGCAATCCTGACGGATGTCTTCCCGCCCTATCAACGCGGCATGGCCCTGGGGTTGAATGGGGTAGCTGCAACAAGCGGCACCTTCATCGGCTTGGTCCTGGGCGGTCTGCTGGCGCCCGTCAACTGGCGACTCGTCTTCCTCATCTCAGTACCAGTCGGTCTCTTTTGCACGGTGTGGGCATACACCAAGTTGCACGATGTCCTGCCTGGCAATCCGGCCCGGGTGGATTGGGCCGGCAACCTAACGTTCGCGGCTGGATTGATCCTGGTGATGGTCGGGATCACATACGGCATCGAGCCTTATCACGGTCATTCGATGGGATGGACGAACCCGGCCGTCATCGGCGAGCTGGCCGGGGGCGTGGCGTTACTGATCGCTTTCGTCTTGATAGAGACCCATACGACCGACCCGATGTTCAGGATCCCCTTGTTCCGGATCCGGGCGTTCACAGCCGGCACACTCGCCAGCTTCCTGTCCGCGGTTGGGCGAGGCGGATTGATGTTCATGCTCATCATCTGGTTGCAGGGCATCTGGCTGCCCCTCCATGGCTACGACTTCGCGCGCACTCCTCTTTGGGCTGGGATCTACATGCTGCCTTTGACCATCGGATTCCTCGTCGCCGGACCGATATCGGGGTGGCTATCGGACCGTTTCGGGGCGAGGCTGTTCGCGACCGGAGGGATGCTTTGCGCCGCCGCGGCGTTCCTGTTGCTTGAACGGCTGCCGATCGACTTCGACTATTGGGCTTTTGCCCCCCTGTTGTTGATGATGGGTCTCAGCAACGGTCTGTTCATGTCCCCCAACCGGGCGGCGGTGATGAATAGCCTGCCCGCTGAGCACCGGGGGGCTGGAGCGGGGATGGCGACTACGTTCCAGAACTCAGCGCAAGTCCTCTCCATCGGGATCTTCTTCTCGCTGGTGATCATCGGACTTTCAGGTGCGCTGCGGGCAACCCTGTATCACGGTCTGACCCAACAGGGTGTGAGTCCTGGTGTCGCCAGCCACGTCTCCCACCTGCCCCCTGTGGCCACCCTGTTCGCCGCGTTCTTGGGTTACAACCCGATGCAACACCTGCTCGGGTCGTCGGTCCTCGCTCATGTCTCGCCCTCCCACGCGGCCGCCCTGCAGGGCAGGTCGTTCTTCCCCAATCTCATCTCGTCGCCTTTCGCCCACGGCCTGCACACCGCGTTCGGCTTCGCAATCGCAGCGTGCGTCGTCGCCGCAGCGGCGTCTGTGAGCCGTGGACGCCACACCCGCTACACCGACATCACGACGAGTGGAACAATCCCGACCGGCGAGGACATCCATGCCGCTGGGGTCATCTCGGCCGCCAAAGCCCGATCCGCCGTCACAACCGAGGGCTGGCCGCGGTGACGCATAGTGGAAGCGGCCGTCGTAAACATTTATCGGGTGGCGGTCGAGGGTGATAACAGAGACACTCTCGAGCGCCTCGTAACGGACATGCCGATAGTCCTCACTCATTTCAAGCACGGGGCGAGGAACGACTCCAGGGTGTCGCGCATGATGCGCCGTTGCTCTTCGCCCGAGAACCCGGTCAGCTGGTCCGAAACGTACTGCGATGGGTAAGCGAGCCCTTCGCCGTGTGGGAAGTCCGAACCGAAGACGATGGGATCGATACCCACGTCCGAAACCACCCGCTGCACGTTCTCCTCCGGATATGGCGCGATGACGAAGTGCTGGCGGAATATCTCCGACGGCCGGCGATCGAGGCGCCCATTCTCCGACCATTTGGCCTTGCGACCCATGAGGAAAGCGTGGTCGGCCTTGCGAAGAGTGTATGGGAGCCACACGGTTCCCATCTCTGACAGCAGCACCTTGACCTTCGGAAAGCGCCCGAAGAAGTTGTGCAGTATCAGACCTGCGGTGAGCTCCATTGCGGGACGGTCACCCCAGTACATCATCCACTGGAACGCGTCGAAGTCCCCGAAGACGGCGTTCGGGTCCTCAGACCAGTCCGCTCCATACTTCTGGTAGTCCGTGCCACCTAGGTGCACGGCCAGTCTTATCTCAGCCTCGTTGACGATGGACCAGAACCGGTCGTATACGGGATCGGCCAGTGACCTGCCGCCGTAGGGATTGTGGGCTCCCCCGTGAGCGTGGCCGCTCTTGGTCTGGATCATCCGGGCGCCGTCCCCAATCACCTGCTCCAGTTCCTTCACCGCCAGGTCCGGGTCGGCGAAGGAAATGTAGGGCGGGAGGAAGATGCGGTTCTCGGCGTTAAAGTTCACTTCCTCAGCCATCCAGCGGTTGAAGGCGCGGATGTTGGCGTACAGGGCTGGGATGTTGTCGGCGAACTCGTACTCGATGTCGTGAGCGGCGGCAGGAAACATGACAGCTTTGTCGATCCCCTGTTCGTCCATGAGCGCCAGACGGAGATCGCGGTTGCCGAACGCCTCCGACTTCTCCCGGAACTCGGCCACGAATGCCTGGCGCTGCTCCTCAGACAGCCCTTTCAGCGGGTTGAGGCGGTTGAGGAGCATTCCCGGGACTATGCCGAGCTCGCGCTCGCCTTCCTTCCTGGGGACGGTGCCCCTTCCCGCGCCAACGGTCGAGGTGTCGCCGAGCATCTTCTGAACCTCTTCCTTCGAGTAGGTGACCTGATGCGCGTTGAACTTGGAGTGCTGGCCGGCGAACAGTTGGACCTGCTTGCCATCTGGCCCCGTCACGTACCGGATGGCGAGCTCGGCCTTGGAGGGATCGATGTACCTCTCGAAGCAGTCGGGCGGCTCGGTGAAATGGTTGTCTGCGTCGTTGATGCGATAGCCGAGGTCCGCGTTACCCCTGATCCCCAACTCGGTGGTGGTCATGGCCCTCCCTATTTTCCATACCGCCGAAGCCGCTGGCATCGACAGCCTTCACCGATGTTATAAGCCCCTCTCACGCCGGGCTTCGTTGGCCGAAGCAGTTGGTGACCCGCGGGACCTTAGACTTATCAGAGTGAACGATCCGATGCGCTGTTGCGAATGGACAAGGTCAGAAGGCGTCGATCCGATCGGGACAGCTGGATCCTACAGGGGACTCCTAGTCATCGACTGGCCGCTGCCATGGCCCCGCGATGTCTCGGAATTCCCAGGCCTAGGCGAACTTTCGGTCGCCGCCAAGCGGCGCGGAGTAAGGGTTCAAGCTGTGGTCCCCCGCAGCGATTCCTCTTGGTCCGTGTCCATGTACAGCTGGGACCCTTCCCGGGGTCGCTATCTGGGCGTCCGGGCTCCAGCACGCCTGAGTTCGGTCGAGACGGCTTCAGCATTGTTGGCGGGATCGGAACCTCCCGGGTGCCACCCGGTTGAAGCGACGGAAGTGCTCATCTGCGGTCACGGGCGAAGAGACCCATGTTGCGGCTCGCTTGGCACGTCACTCCAAATTGAGTTGCAGGCTGATGGAACATTGGCTGGGAATGCCGTGCGCCGAACCAGCCATACCGGGGGGCATCGTTTCGCGCCAACTGCGATAATTCTTCCCGAGGGAACCTGCTGGGGCTATCTGGACGCCCTGTCACTCATTCGCATCGTTACACGGACGGGACCCATCGAGGACCAGCTTTCTCGTTATCGCGGCTGTACTGGAATGAGCTCGCCGGCTGTTCAGGCCGTGGAGAGGGCGATCCTTAGGGAGATCGGCTGGGACTTGCTCGACTGGCCCCGATCGGGACATGAAATTGGAAGTGACAGCGTGCTCTTCACGGCGACTGAACCCTCGGGACTGACTAGAACCTGGCGGTCCGAAGTGGCCACCCGTCGTATCCTGCCTGTACCTGCATGTGGCGAGCCCCTGTCCGGGAATGAGAAGACCGAACCGGAGCTAGTAGTTGAGGGACTAAGGGAACAGGATGTCCGCGAGTTCGCCTAGTGATCAGCAAGGGACTCCTGGTCGGAAGGTGGGATAGCGGTCTATCTATAGTTGATCGGTGGACTTCGCAGAGTCGCCGGAAACGGCCGCGCTGAGAGCTCAGCTGAGAGACCTGATGCGAGAGCTTCTGCCCCCGGACTTCCTCGGCGCATTTACAGACGATCCTTCCGACCTCGCGACAACCCAGAGGTTCTGCCGAGAGCTTGGTGCCCGGGGCCTCATCTCTCTCAGCTGGCCGGCACAGTACGGGGGTCAAGAGCGGAGTGTCTGGGAGTTGATGGCGCTGCGCGAGGAGATGTGGGCGCGCCATGAGCCGCGGGGTCCCCAGTACATGAACGTGAACTGGGTAGCGCCGGGCATCATGCGCTTCGGCACCGAAGCGCAGAAGGAACAGCACCTGCCTGCTATCGCGGCCGGCGACGAGCTGTGGTGCCAGGGCTTCTCCGAACCCGAAGCAGGTTCGGACCTCGCGTCACTGCGCACCGTCGCCAAGCCGGTCGGCGACGGCTGGGAGGTTCACGGACAAAAGGTGTGGACGTCGTACGCGACAATGGCGCAGTGGATCTTCCTGCTCGCGCGAACTGATCCCGCAGCAGAGAAGCACCAGGGCATTACGGCGTTCTTGGTGCCGATGGACAGATCCGGGATCGAGGTCCGGCCTATCCGGGCGATGATAGGGCCCCATCACCTGAACGAAGTCTTCTTCGATGGGGTGTGGGTCGGACCCGATGACGTGCTGGGCGAGGTCAACGGCGGTTGGCGGCTGGTCCGTGAAACGTTGGCCTTCGAGCGGGTGGGCATCGCTCGGTACGCGCGCTGCGAGCGCCTCCTGCTCGAGGCGCCGCTCTCTCTCGGCGAGCGCTGGCAGGGGCTTCCCGATGTGTTGAAGGGGCGCTGGGCGATGGCGCTGGTACACGCGAGGCAAGCACGGCTGCTGGCATACCGGGTCGTCGACCGGCAGGCATCCGGTCAGGTGGATCCGAGCGACGCTGCCGTCTACCGGATCGCGGTTACGAAGTTGGACCAGGAGGTCGGGGAGGTCCTGATGGACGTGGTGGAGGAGTTTGCCGTCGGCGGTGGCGAAGAGCCGTACAAGCAGTTCGTCCGAGCGGTCGAGGACCACTGGCGGTACGCGCAGGCCTCGACGGTCGCGTCAGGGTCGACGGAGATGCAGCGGGTCCTGCTCTCGAGGGCGATGGTAGGAGAAGGACGATGAACACCGAGCCGTCGACGGAAGCCTTGGAGTTTGCTCAATCGGTAACCGCCTGGCTGGCCGCATCGGGGGGATTCGATCACGTTCAACGAGCGGAGGCCGACCCCAGCTACCGCGTCAGCCTCGGCGAGGGGTTCGCCCGCCTGGGCACCTGGGACATCGACGCCGTCGAGGACCAGGAGCAGGCGGAAGCGGCTGCTCTGGCGTGCCGTGCCGCGGGTCGGTTCGCAGTCCCGTACCCGGTAGCGGAAAGGATCGCTTCCGCTTCGGTCGACGGGGCGGACGCGATAGCCCTCGTCTGGGACGAGAGAGGACGGGTGCCACATGCTGATCTGGACCTCAGCTGGACGGTGCTCGACCTCGAAGGGCGCACCGCACAGGTCGTCGGTGTCGGGTCTCCTGTCGGAGGAAAGCTCGGTCAGTTCGTCACCCCGGTCGAGATCGGGGATTGGTCCGGGTCGACAAAAGCCGGTCCCGTGCTGCTGACACTCCAAAGCTGGACACTGCTCGGGATGCTGCAGGCTGCCCAGGATCTCACCTGCTCCCACGTGCGGGACAGGGTGCAATTCGGCAAGCCGCTGGCCGCGTTCCAATCGGTGCAGTTCGCCTTGACGGACATCGCGGTCGCGACACAAAGTCTCGAGGAGCTGTGCAAGTACACCCTATGGGCCGTGCGCCGCTTCGAACCGGACGCGATGACCGATGCTGTTGCTCTCCGGGCGGCATCGCTGGAAGCCGCAGAGACCACGTTCCGTATTGCTCACCAGCTTCATGGCGCGATCGGATTCTGCGACGAGTCGTGTCTCTCATGGCTGTCGCGCTACAGCCAACCGTTACGCCGGTTGCCTCGAGGGCGGTCGCACAGCGAAGGCCTTCTCGTGGACCTGATTGCCGGGAGCGGTTACTACAGCCCTCTAGAGGAACGAGCGCGGGCGGTGTCTGAGGGCTCCATCTGAAACTGCGCACCGCCGCGCCAGGCCTCCAAGCTGAGACGTTCGATCTTGTCTACGAAGAGCTGTGGACATCGGTACATCCAGTTGTGATCCACGGTCTTGCCGCCGGGTCTGGGTGAGACGACAGTAAACGTGGCGTCGAGCTGTTTTGCGAACCGTCGCCCCTCCTCTTGGCGAAGGAGCGTGTCCCGTTCCGCCCAGAGGACGTGAGCTCGTAGACCGGCTCTAGCCACAGCCGTGACGTCGGGATGATGATCACCGACAAATCCGTGCCAAGCAGCTTGGGCAACCCCGGCCGGGTGAGCGATGAAGGTATGAACAAAGTCCAATGCGGCACCCGGCGTGGCGAGCAGAAAGAGGTTGGTCGGGCGCAGCGCCTGCGTGGCGAGCCCCCATCCGTTGGACAGACCGAGAGTGTCGCAGAAGACCAACTCAACCACCCGCTCGGGACAGGTGGCGGCGAGACCCAGCTCGAAGCACCCCCCGAAGGAGTGGCCCACGGCAGTGACCCGGTCCAGTTCGAGTTCGTCGAGCATGCCTACCAGCTCTCCCAGGGCTGACTCCGGGGTCCATTGCCGTTTGGTATCGAAGAGGTCAGGAACGATCACTCGAACTTTTCCTCGAGCGGCGAGCTGCTCGGCGCTTCGACGGTAGCTCAAAGGCGACAGACCGAAGCCGTGCAAAAGGAGGACCGGGGACCCCTCACCAATGTCAAGCCTCTTCACAGCTGGTCATCCAAGAGGTGGAGCGCCATCATCGTCAGCGAGCCCATGATCGGGAGCACTTCATGCGTGCACTGTCACGTTCAGGTCCAAACCGTTACACGCCATCGCGAGCACCTCAGCGCGAACAACTACAGGTCCCGGATGTAACAACTCAGCCCGCCAGCAGACAGCGTTCTCCGGTTACGGACGAGGAGGCAGTTGGTGAACGGTTTGGAAGGCAAGACCGCAATTGTGACGGGTGGCAGTTCGGGGATTGGCCAGGCGATAGCTGTCAGGTTGGGACACGAGGGCGTCAACGTGGCGGTCAACTATGTGGGATCGGTCGAGGGCGCGGACGCGACCAAACACGCCATCGACGCCGGGGTGCGGGCTTGCATCGATGAAGTCAACGCGTGCCCCCGCCCCCAGCCGGGCCATCCTGGTGGAGGCCGACGTGTCGGACGAGACGGCAGTGGAGCAGATGTTCAAGGACGTGCGAAACGAGATCGGCACGGTGGACTTCCTGGTCAACAACGCCGGCATCCAGATCGCCCAGGACTCCGACGTGCTGGAGCGGGCGGCCTTCGACCGGGTGCTGGCCGTGAATCTGCGGGGTGCCTTTCTGTGCGCCCGCGAGCAGATCCGGCAACTTCTCGACGACAACCGCCCGGGGGCGATTGTCAATGTCTCCTCGGTCCACCAGATGATCCCGAAGCCGAAGTTCCTGGGCTACTCGGTGAGCAAGGGCAGCATGCAGAACCTGACTCGGACACTGGCACTCGAGTTCGCCGGGCGCGGTATTCGCGTCAACGCCATCGGTCCGGGGGCCACGGTCACACCGATCAACCGGGCCTGGATCGACGACCCGGAGAAGCGGGCCCTTGTCACAATCCACATCCCGATGGGCCGGGCCGGGCTGTCCGAGGAGATGGTCAGCGCCACGACCTTCCTGCTGTCGGATGAGGCGGGCTACGTCACCGGCCAGACCCTGTTCGTCGACGGCGGCCTGACCCTGTTCAACGATTTTCGGGGCACATGGAGCTCCGAATGACCGAAAGAGGTTGCTTCCTGACACTCGTCGTTCTTCGTGTCCGCCGGAGCGGTCAACCCCCACCTTGACCATCGTCGCCAACGCCCTGCAGGTCGGTGACCATCTGGCTGATCCGCTCGGCTGAGGCCCAGCGAGCGACCTAGCCTCGCTCCCATCCAATTCGCCCCCCGCCCGACCATTGACGACGAATCCGAGCTGCTCGCCGCGCTACGCGGCGGTGATGAACAGGCCTTCGCCGACCTCATCGACCGCTACCACGCCAGCATGTTGCGGGTGGCCCGCTACTACGTTTCCAGCCGCGAGGCCGCTGAGGACGTGGTGCAGGAAACCTGGCTCGGGGTGATCAAAGGTCTGGAGGGCTTCGAAGGGCGCTCATCGCTGAAGACCTGGATCTTTCGCATCCTGGTGAACCGGGCCCGCACCCGGGGCCAGCGGGAGGCCCGCACCCAGCCGTTCTCCGCTCTCGGCAGCGACACAGATGAGCCCGCCGAGGATCCCACCCGGTTTCACGACACAGGCCGATGGACCGGATTCTGGTCTACGCCTCCGACCTTCCATTCCCCGACAGAGCAGCAGGTGATCTCCGCCGAAGCCACCAAACAGGTCTTGGCCGCCATCGGGCAACTGCCCAACAGCCAGCGGGTCGTCATCACCTTGCGCGACGTTCAGGGGCTCTCCGCTTCAGAGGTGTGCGAGCTCCTCGACATCAGCGAAGCCAACCAGCGAGTCCTCCTTCACCGGGCCCGCACCAAGGCGCGAGCCGCCCTCGAGCGCTACCTGGACAACTCCGACAATGTCGAGGTGACCGCCTGATGCGCCAACCCCAGGTCCGCTGCGTCGAGTTCGTCGAACAGATCACCGAGTGGCTAGAAGGCGGACTGTCCGACCCTGAGCGGCTGCTCTTCGAGGAACACCTGGCCTACTGCGGCCCGTGTGGCCGCTACGTCGACCAATTCCGAGCCACGCTGCGTCTCCTGAGAGACAGCGACCAGCCGCTGGGCGACGCACCGCCCCAACCCCTGCGGGACAGCTTGCTGAACGCCTTCCGCCAACAGCACCGCTGACCGAAATCCTTTCTCAGTCGTGCGCCAGAGCAAGGCGCTCGGTCAACCAGGCCGACTGGAAGAACCGCTCTCCCGCGTACCCGCGGTCGAAATCGACCTGCGCGCCGCCTGGTCCGGCCTCGATGTGGCCAGCCGAGCAGGCGCACACAAAAGGCGCCTCGGAAATCGGACCGGTCAGAGCGAAGTGGGCCGCGTCAGCAGCCAAGGCCGCCGCGGTCCCCTCGAAAGTCGAGTCTTCTGTTTCGGTCATCAAATCCTTCAACTCGGCCAGGGTGGTGGCGGCCTCGAAACGGGACGCCAAATCATCGGCACCCGACTCGCGCAGGGGTTGAACGGCCCGATCCCGGGCCCGCCAGGCGCAGACCGCACCCAGCTCTACGGCTGCTGCGGGATACGCGTCAATCCGCGTCAGGAGCCGTCCCCGCCGGGCGGTCAGCTTGTGGCGAGTCTCCACCACCGGTTCCTCCAACTCGATCTCCCACAACGAGGGCGCCAACCAGTACGACAAGTCACCCGCCCTGCAGGCGTGCACACCCGCGTGACAAGGCACCGCCGACGCAGCCTCGACCCACTCGCCGGCCGTCCAAGGCGTCAAAGTGAACGGGGCGCGCCCGGCGGCATCCAGAAACTTGTACGCCCTCAGGACTCGCAATGTAACGCACGTCCGATCGCTAGGACGACAACAAAGAGAAATTCGGTCCAGCGCCGTTGCGAAAGGAGAAGCAATCACGATGGGCACACCAGAAGTGTTTGATGTGATCGTGATCGGGGCCGGGCCAGCCGGCGAAAACGTGGCCGGCATCACCGCCGAGGCGGGCCTGCAGGTCGCGATCGTGGAAGCTGAGCTCGTCGGCGGGGAATGCTCGTACTGGGGTTGCATCCCGTCCAAGGTGCTCATCCGGCCGGGGGATGTGCTGGCCGCCGCCCGCAGGGTGCCCGGAGCGGCACCCGCGGTTCACGGTGGCGTCGATGCGGCTGAGACCTTCGCGCTACGAGACTCGTTTACCGGACACTGGGACGACACTGGGGCTCTGCCCTGGCTGACCGACCGCGGGGTGGCCGTGGTGAGGGGACGAGGCCGGCTGGCCGGCGCCCGGACGGTCGCGGTCGAAACGTCCGACGGCGACATTCGGCGCATCCGAGCTCGTCGGGCAGTGGTGCTCGCGACCGGCACGTCCGCGGACATTCCCCCCATACGGGGTCTGATCGAGTCGGGGCCGTGGACCAACCGGGACGCCACCGCAGCCAAACAGGTGCCCAACCGCCTGATCGTGCTAGGCGGGGGACCTATAGGACTGGAGATGGCTCAGGCCTTCCGGCGGCTAGGCAGCCAAGAGGTCACGGTCGTCGAAGCGGCCACCCGGCTCCTGATCCGCGAAGAGCCCTTCGCCGGCGACGAGATCCGCTCAGCACTGGAAGCAGAGGGCATCGCCGTCCACACCGGCGCGACTGTCGCCTCTGTCGACCGGCCGGGCGACGGCCCCGTCACCGCGGCGCTTACCGCCGGGAGAACGATCACCGCCGACGAGATCCTGGTCGCGACCGGCCGGAGCGGGGCCGTTGCCGGCCTCGGCTTGGAGACAGTCGGGCTGGCGCCAGACCGCTACGTCGCGGTTGACGACCAGCTGCGGGCTAACGGTGTGGAAGGAGGCTGGCTGTATGCGGTCGGCGACTGCAACGGCCGTGGCCTGTTCACCCACATGGCCAAATACCAGGCCCGAACGGCCGCCGATGTCATTCTCGGCCGACCAGCCGCCGCGGTCGCAGACCACTACGCAGTCCCACGGGTGACCTTCACCGACCCGCAGGTGTGCGCGGTTGGCCTGACCGAGGAGCAGGCCCGCGAGGCCGGCGTCGACGTTCGAACGGTTCGCTACGCCACAGGCGGAGTTGCCGGCGCAAGTGTGCTGGGCGACCCGTTCATCGGCACCAGCCAGCTGGTAGTCGACCAGAGCCGGCAGGTGGTGGTGGGCGCCACGTTCGTCGGACCCGGCACCCAGGAACTCCTGCACTCCGCGACCGTGGCCATCGCCGGCGCGGTTCCCCTCGAACGGCTCTGGCACGCAGTCCCCTCCTTCCCCACCGTCAGCGAGGTATGGCTGCGACTCCTCGAGACCTACCGAGGTCGGGCAGAGTGATCGTGTGAGACTCCATCTGCGTTGGCCGCGCCGGGACAAGCTGCGGTGCCGCCAGGCGATTGAACTCCTCACCGAATACCTGGAGGAAGCCCTCCCGGCCCGCGAACGCTCCCGGCTGGAGGCGCACCTGCGAACCTGCGACGGCTGCCGTGCCTACCTCGAACAGCTCCGAGCCACTATCGCTGCGCTTGGCCGCGCTCGACTCCCGCCCGCAGACCCGTCAGTGCGGGCCGAGCTCATCGAGCTGTACCGGCGCTTCCGCGCCAAGCCCAGCTGAACTCACACGAAGCGCGTCCTAGGACGGGTCTGGAGTTCGTTGTCGACGAAGAGGTCGACGAGTTCGTCGTAGAACGCGACCAGCCCGGCGATTTGCCCTGACTCACGGAACGGGGAGTCGTAGCTCCACGCAACGTCGGCAAGCACCCCGTTGGCCGTACGAACCGACCAGTAGCGAGCGGTGCCCTTGTATGGACTCATCGAGGTGGTGGTGGTCGCGTCGAGGAGGTGCATGCGGACGTCGAGCTTGGGGAAGTAGGTCCGTCGAGGCAGATTCGTTTCGAACAGAAAAGTGGGATGAGTCGTTTCGGCGATCACCGTGCCACCGGCTTCCACGCGCACGTGGCGCGACGCGCGGAGGATGTCGACTCGTGTGTAAGGGTTGCGGGGGTGGACGAACACCTCCTCGTCCTCCTCGGACCAAGCGTCCATCGCCACCCATTCGAACCGGACCCGATCTCTGAGCTCGTCTATGGGAGAGTCGGGGTGACGCCAGCCGGCGTCGACGGCCTGCCTATTGCCGGCACGCACGGTGTAGTGGTGGGCTGTACCTCGGCTGGGTGATCGGGTGGTCGTGTCGGTTGGTTCGAGCACGCCTTCGGCGATGTCGGCGATCGGGATGTAGTACTGCGGGTACCACGGGATCTCCCATACGTACAGAGCGTTAGTGGTGTCGGCGACGACCTCGCCCCCAAGGACGATCCGCACCCGCTTGCGAGCGGGCTCGACGCGTACCCGACCTCTTCTGTCAGCCGTTCTATTCTCTTCTAGTCGCCGCAGCTGTTGCGTCATGACGCCGATGCCAGCCATGCGCCGCGGAACATTTGGCGCTCTCGTGGGCAGTGTTCGCCGCGGCTCAGGTGCATCGCGGTGGCCATGTCAGCGGCCGGCCCGAACTGCGGCGGCGTACCCATCGGCACCGATGAGGGCAAGTGCCTGGTCTTCGTCGGCCGACGAAGCGCCGCTCACACCGATAGCTCCAACGACTTCCCCGTCGACGACGAGAGGGATCCCGCCCTAGAGCGGCACCGCCCCGGCGAGGTGCAGAGCGGAGGGACGGCCGTTGCTGGCCTGATCCTCGAAGTCCTTGCTGGGATGCCGGTAGATGGCCGCGGTTCTCGCCTTGTCGGTGGCAACACCGACGCTGGCGACCTGCGCGCGGTCTGGGCGGCGGAGGTAGACGAGCTCGCCGCCGGCGTCGACGACGGCGATAACGACGCGGTGGCCATACTCGGTTGCGTGTTTCTCGGCTGCGGCAAGGACCGCGTCAACGGATCCGTTGTCGAGGACCTTGCGGGTACGGACGATGGACATCGGGGTCAAACCTCCAGGGTTGAGTGATGTGTCTCGTCCGACGAGAAGCCAGGACGTTACGCACCACCCCAAGCGATACAGTCGTAACGCTCGATGTCGTCACGAGACAGCACAGCCAACAAGCTGGTCCCCGTGTTGCCTTCGCAAAGGAGCTGGCGCAATGAGCACCACCCCGATCGCGGATTACGCCCTTCTCTCCGATCGTCACAGCGCCGCGCTGGTTAGCCGTGACGGTTCGGTCGACTGGCTGTGCCTGCCCCGCTTCGACAGCCCGTCGATATTCGGGCGTCTGCTGGGTGAGCAAGCCGGCCACTGGTCGATCCGGGCTGCGCGGGCCACCGAGATCTCTCGCCGCTACCTGAACCGAAGCATGGTCCTGGAGACCAGCTACAACACCCCGACAGGCCGCCTGGTGGTGGTCGATGCCCTGGCCATGGGAGACGGAAACCGGGGGCACCAGCTCGGGAAGGACGCTCCTCACCTGTTGATGCGCCGTGCGACCTGCGTCATGGGCGAAGTGGATGTGGAATTCGAGTACGTCCCCCGCCCGGAGTACGGGCTGATTCAACCGTTGCTCGAAACAGTCGACGGAGGTGTCCGTGCAATCGGAGGCTCGGACGTCCTTGTTTTGTCCGGTCCTGTCCCGCTCACTATCGGCGAGTCGTCGGTGTCGGGCCTGGTGCGCCTCGTGTCGGGGGAATCAGCAGGCTTTGCCGTGCACCACTGCAAACGTGCTGAACCCAAACAGGCCCGGGTGTGGAGCCAGGCCCAGATCCACCGGCGCGTGGAGGACACGCTCAAGGCCTGGGAATCATGGTCCGAGCTACATCAAGCCTACGAGGGCCCGTGGCACGATCTGGTCCACCACAGCGGGCGAGTCTTGCAAGCCCTGTCCTTCGAGCCCACCGGAGCGATCTGCGCGGCGGCCACCACCTCGCTGCCCGAGACCGTGGGCGGTAACCGCAACTGGGATTACCGCTTCGCCTGGGTGCGCGACGCGAGCTTCACCATTGAAGCGCTATGGGTAGCGGCTTGCCCGGACGAGGCCAACGAATTCTTCGAATACATGACCACCTCGGCCGCAACCTCGGTAGCGCGCGGCACCGATCTGCAGATCATGTTCGGAATCGGCGGCGAACGGGACCTCACCGAACGAGAACTGCCCCATCTGCCCGGCTGGCGCGACTCCGCGCCAGTGCGGGTAGGCAACGGCGCGTGGAGCCAGCGACAACTCGACGTCTACGGCGAACTACTCAACACCGTCTACCGCCTCTCCGACCAGGTCGCCGAGCTGTCCCCTGCCACCAAGCGCTTCCTGGTCCACCTCGCCGATGCCGCCGCCCGGCGCTGGACCGAGAAGGACCAGGGCATCTGGGAGATTCGCGGGGAACCGAGGGATTTCCTCTACTCCAAGCTGATGTGCTGGGTCGCCTTGGAGCGGGCTGTCGCCCTCGCGGAGCGGCTCGACGCGACCGACCGGGTGGGCGACTGGAAACGGATCCAGGACGAGATTCACGACGCCATCATGACCAAGGGCTGGAGCGACCAGGCCCAAGCCTTTACCCAGTCGTTCGGGTCGGACGACCTCGACGCCTCCAATCTGATGATGCCCCTAGTCGGCTTCCTGCCCCCCGACCACCCGAGAATCCTGGCCACCATCGACGCCACCGAATCCCGCCTCACCGACGAGGGGGGCCTCGTCTACCGCTACCGTTCCCACGACGGCCTACAAGGCGAGGAAGGCACCTTCCTGCTCTGCACGTTCTGGCTGGCCCAGGCGATGGCCCTGGCCGGCCAGCCAGTCCGGGCGCGCCAGGTCTTCGAACGCGCCGCCGCCTTCGTCAACGATGTGGGCCTGCTATCCGAAGAGGTCGACCCAAGCTCCGGGGAGCTCTTGGGCAATTTCCCGCAAGCCTTCAGCCACATCGGGCTAATCAACGCGGCGTGGGCCATCTCCCAGGCGGAAGACCTTGACTCCGAAGGCGTCCGTTAGGTTGGATTCGCTGATACGAGTACATCGCATATCTCGCAAGAGCCCAGTGCGGCCCGCTCCTCGGCTCGGACCGTCCAGTGCAGCGGACACGACCGGGACGTGAGCGTCTTGACTAAGCGGGTCGTTGGAGGTCAGGCCAGCTCCCATCGGGCGAGCTTGGGCGGCCCATCCCAAACAACTCGACAAGGCTCACCGGGCGCGTCCGGGTCGACCGACTCGTTAGTCGCCTTTCGCGAATCCGAACAGATCACCGGTCGCACGGTTCCGGGCGCTTTGGATGCGGCCGCTACCGTCGCACGCAGAACGCGGGTGTGGGCTGGGAGAAGCCCTTGAGCTCCAAAGGGCCGAGATCCTCGAACCGAAACCGCTTGCCGATGCACAGCTCCCGTACTGCCACAGACACCGCTATGTCGCCGGGTGAGGCGGCCGAGCACAGCCGAGCAGCCAGCTGTACGGCCGCGCCGAACAAGTCTTCGTTGTCAGTAATGGGCTCGCCAGCAGCGATACCGATCCGAAGATCGATGGAAACCTCAGCATCCTCGTTTCGCCGCCGCATGTCTGCCTGGATTGACAGGGCAGCATCGACGGATGCAGTGACCGACGAGAACGAGGCCATGATCCCGTCGCCAGTGTGTTTCACCTCCCGGCCCCCGTGTCTCTCAAGGGCCGAGCGAACGACTCGGTCGTGGAGACGGATGATTTCCATTGACCCTTCATCGCCGAGTCGCTGAGTGATCGCAGTCGAGTTGCAGATGTCGGTAAACAGGATCGACCGGACTCCCGGAGCGACGTAGGCCTCGCCGACCGGGTGAGCCGGCAGCGTACCCAAGAAGGCCGCCATGTTGCCCTGCTCCACCTCGATGATGGTCGAGGCCGTCAATCCGTGCGAGTCACGGTGGACGGCATCGATGGCGTCTTTACTAGGGCCTTCGGCGAGGCAGAAGATCGAGCCGGCGGTCGGGTCGAACCAATAAGTGACGTAGCGGACCCCGTACCTGTCCTGGACAGCGACGTCCTGTCCGTGCGCGCCCGCCACGTCCTCCGGGGTCAACCCTGGGGCGTCGTGGCGGTCGAGGTACCAAGGCACTCGGAAGAGGGTACGTCGAATTGACGGTGGGTGCTTGAGGAACTCAATCCCCCGGACCTTGGTGCAGCACACGACTGGCTGAACAGGCCAGAGGTGATGTTTTGCCAGCTCACGGTCGGCTCGCGGTGTCCGGCTCGTCCGAATCGGGCGACCAGATAGGGCCAAGGGGACCAACCGACGTCCCCAGGGGGCGCGCAAAGCGGCTGCCTTACGTTTTGATCGCTGATTGGATGACAGGCGACCGTCTATTTCGGATCGGTCCCGTCAACAGCCCAAGGCCCTTTCTGACCGTTTCAATTTCGCCATCGGCCGTCGAGTCGAGCACGCAAGGGCACGCATCCGACGCGTGTGAGGTCGTCGCGATCGCCCGGTCAGCATTGGTGGCACCCGAGCCGCAACCGCAGGATTCGCGGGTGGCTGTCTACTTCTGCGGCGAACCGAGTCAATCGTGACGCGGGCTATGGGTTGCGACCCATAAAGGCGAGGAGCTTGTCCTGCGCCGAGGCGTTCTCGGGGACGTCGACGACGGGACCGCAAACACCGGGAGTCCGCAACATTGCGTCCATTGGGGTGACCGCCTGTATGCACTCGGCCACCAAGTCCGGAGGCAGCGTGGTGTCCTGGCCGGTCGCCTTCGCGAGGTCCCACGCGTGCGTTAGATGCTCCATGAATGCAATGCTCGCCATCATCTGCGGGGCCATCGATCCGAAGGGCATCTCCCAGTTGTGCTCAAGGGCACCAGGGCTACCCACGGCGGCGAGGAGCGCGGACCGGCGCTGGTCGTAGCTGCCCGCCGGGTCCCGGCCAACCTGGTCTCCCTCAGGCATCGCCGCCTGGGCACCTCCGGCCGCGGTGGCCAGCATGGTGAGTCCACCCAGCATGTGGTTGAGGAGAGCCCGCACATCAAACTCGGAGCAGGGAGTCGGCTTCGACATGTCCGCCATCTGGACTCCCTTGACCTTCTCGCTAGCAACTGCCGTGGCGCGCTCGATGCGCTCGATCGGATCCATACCGGCTCCCTCCCTAGTAGGTGTCGAGTGGTGCGATCATGTTCCCAGGTTCTTGATTACGCAACCAGCATGGACGGGCGCGCAGGATCCAGCATGTCATCTCGCTAGGCTCCCGACGGTGATCCAAGCACCTGATGGAAGGAGAGCCGAAGATGTCTCAAGATGATGTCAGGACGATCCGAGCGGCCTATGAGGCATTCGCCAAGGGTGACATTCCCGCGGTGCTGAGCAACTTCACGCCCGACATCGAGTGGATCGAAGCTGAAGATACTGGTTTACCCTTCGCCGGAACCCACCGCGGGCAGGATGCAGTTGCGAGCGAGGTGTTCGCGACTGTCCCCGAGAACTGGGATGACTTCACCGTGACACCGGAGCGGTTCATTGACGGAAGCGATGCGGTCGTAGTCATAAGTCGGTTCCGCGGGAAGGGGAAAGGTGGGACTCCCCTGGATGTGCAATCGGCGCAGCTTTTCGAGATGAGGGACGGGAAGGTCGCGCGAATGCAGCACTTCACCGACACTGCTGCCTGGTGGCGATCCGTCTTCGCGAAGCCCTAGCTGCACGGTAAGGCCGGTGGTCCGCCTGGGATTCTCACGAGGTGAGTTCACCAGGTTCCCACAGAAGGACGGCCAAATCTGAAGGCGGGCAGCCGCTCAAGTGGCTCACGCAAAGGGGTCAACTCGAGTGTCCGCCGTCAGGCCTATGCGCTCGGGCCGGTGAATGACATTGATGATGACGACCCGGGTCGCGGGATCGCCGGTTCTGTCGCGGCACACACCTCGCTCGGAGGTAGCTCCGGGCGTCATTCTGCGTTCGAACAGCCGTTCCGCGCCCACGAGCGATCTGGCGGCACGCTCGGTACCACCCTTCGACGGCTGCGTCGGGCCGAGGCATGCTCGGGAACCGTCGATCGGATCGCCTTGACGGTCGTTTCCAGCGACATTCTCATGTGGAACGGCCTGTCAAGTGGGTCGCGAGGCTCCTTTGGGATGGCCTTTTGGACGCGCCGGACCGAAGGTCCGGGGCGATGTTTGTTGATTGAGCAGGCGGCGGGGGCCCTGGGGTCAAGAACGCAGCGCCCGCAGGCGTAGCCGAGGACGAACGGTTCTTGACGCTGGGGTGGCGGCTGCTACGCCTCCCCCGAGGGGGAGGGGTGGTGGTCTGGGTCGGGGGCTTGTCAGACGGGCCAGCCGATCGTGGATCGGACCACCGCCACTCTCATGTACGCGTGTCGGAATCGCAGAGTGTGATTGCGCAGAAGTTGGCCCCTCACTGCGTTCGCCGCCACGGGGTGGCGGCAGAGAATGTACGGGCGTCGGGTCTGCGATGGCGGTTGGCTGGCGCGTCTGGGAAGTCCCGGATGCCTCGGGCGCCGATCGGCGAGGCACTCGGATTGACCTGCTCATCTCATGCGGTGATCTCGGCCCATACGAACCCGGCGAGCTCCCTGGCGACCGCGGCGGCGACGGTGCTCCTGTTTTCTTTGCGTCCGGCGAGATGCCGCCAGCGGGCACATAGGCGTTGCTGGGCTTTCCAGGATCGGGCGACCACCATCGGGTCGAGCCCTTGTTGGCGGCGCTTGATGCGGGCGGATAGGACCGGGGCGTAACGGTACGACCACGCGGATTCGACCAGCTGGTCGCGCACGTTGACGTTGCCGGCGTGAGTCAGCTGCCCCCGCCAGGTCGACTCGCCGCTGGAGTACTCGCGAGGAACCAGCCCACAGAAGTTCATGAACGCCCCGGCTGTGTTGAACCGGCGCCAGTCACAGATCTCGGTTGCCAATGTCAACGCACCGACGTGCTCGATACCCCTATAGGCGCCGAGGCGGGTTACCGCGTCGACAAACAGGTCGTGGGCGAACCAGGTCCTCAGCTCCGCCTCCATCGCTTCCAACGTGGCCTCTCGGGTTGATAACTCGGCCAGGTAGAACTGGAACGCCACTCGCACAGCGGGGTCGTCGAAATAGCGGGTAGCCACCCAGTTTCGGTGCTTGATTGTCCAGGTGTCCCCATCACGCCACACCACCGAGTGGCGCAACAGGAACGACCCGATGCGGTTCCGAGCCCTGCTCAGGTCCCGCACCGCAACCCTGCGGGCCCGACAGACATCGCGGACGCCTTCCTCCGCCGGCGCTGGCACCCGAATCGGCGTCAGCTCACCAGCCCTGTGCAGGCGAGCCAGCCGCTTCGCGTCACGCCGGTCGGTCTTGATCTTGTCGCCCGGGGCCCGAGGTATCAGCGAAGGGGCGATCACATCGCAACGCACACCGAGGCGGCCCAACAGCCGGTGCAACTCGTAGCCGGTCGGACCGGCCTCATAACACGCCCACAGCTTCCCCGGGGAACCCAACCGGGTCACCAGCCGGCGGACCGACTCCTCATCGTGGGCGATCTTCTCCACATCCGCGACCCGATCCTCCGGGCGCAACACCCCCACAGCGATCCAATCCCTCGAGACGTCCATACCGAGGTGAATCACTCCCCGATGCGACAGACTATTTCTGGACACGGTCGGCTCCCTTCCGTATGTGGCTCCATCCACAACTCACGCGGATGACCCACGCATTTTGTTGCGGAACCGAGCCGGCCGTTCCATTACAACTGCGTGAGCGTTCGGCGCGCCCGAGCACCCGGCGGCGGTGGTGGTCGGGCGCGCCGGTTCGCCGCACGCGTGTTCATGTCCTGATCGCTTGGAGGACGAGGATCGAGCGCACCAGCGGTTCGGTGGCGTCGCCAAGGCGAGCAAGAGCATCGGCCGAAACGGCGGCCCGATCGTCGGGTGACAGCCGGGTGAGGAAGGGCGCGTGCTGGGCCATCCCGAGCCGCCAGTCGATTAGGTGGCTGCGGTCGAGCTCAGGAAACGGCACCCGGATCAGCTCTACACGGGCGTCGAGGCCGGCACCCTTCGCAGCCGCGGCGCAGCCCTCGACCGTCGCCATCAGCGGTGTGACCTCCGTGCGTAGCGCCGCGTACCACGGCTGTGGCGACCATCCCCGCGCCGCGAGAGCATCTTCGACGGCTGCCTTGACCGGATGGGTGTCGTCGGTGGCGTAGGCGGCGGCAAGAAGAGCGCCACCTGGTCGGGTGACACGGGCCATCTCGCGCAGACCGTCAGCGGGAGCGGCCAGGTGGTTGAGGGAGAACGCCGCCACCGCCGCATCGAATGTCGATCTGTCGAAAGGCAGGGCGACAGCGTCGCCCACGACAGCGGGCGGACGTCGGGCGGCGTCGTAGGCGAGCATCCCCAAGGCCACGTCGATGGCGACGACCCCAGAGGCGCCGGCCCCGAGGACGGCGCGGGTCACAGCGCCCGTCCCCGCACCCACGTCTAGCACGCGACATCCCTTGAGAGGAACCGGGCAGCGGGCGGCGAGCACTTCGGCTAGGCGGTCGTAGATGCGTCCAGGTCCCTCCTGCCATGCCCCGCCGGTGACGGAGTAGGCGGCTGCTGCGTCGGTTGTCACAGAAAGGCCGCTCCATCCCGCGCTGCGTCGCACCACCAGGCCAGCTCTTCACCGTCGCCTAGAGCCTTTTCCCACCCGAACTGCACTACCGCTCCGAGCAGGCACAGGCCGAGCTGGCGGTCCCACCACCCGCCGATGTCGACACCGTGGCCCTCCAGGGCGGTACGGAACGCCTCGATCGACGACTCCTTGGACATCGGCAGCCGGGACCGGTCGAGCGCGAGGTGCCAGGCCAGCTCGTGACACGCAGGCCCCTCACCGACATACGCCCAGTCGATCAGCACCGTGCGTCCATCGACTGCCGTGCCCGTGTTCGACGCTTTTACGTCGCCGTGCAAGAAGCACGACGGTGTCTCCCTGAGCGCAGTTGCGAGAGGCCCCGTGTCCCAGCGCAGCTCATCGACCAAACGGGCGAGATCCCGCGGAGCACGCTCGTCGAAGCGGCGCCACCCTTCCTCGGCTACCTGAGGTACACGCTCCGGCCAGCCCAGGACGCGCTCGCCCTCGATGGCCGCACGGCCGAACCACGCCCAGCGGGCTTCGTAGGGCAGCAGGCCCGGCCCCGCTTCGGGATCGTCGCGCCAGCCCCACGTCGCCGCGCAAAACCCGGCGAGGTGGTCGAGGAAGGTCGCGTAGTCGGCGGTGGGGATCACCACGTCGCCAGCGGGAAGCAGTTCGGCTGAGACGTCGCGCATCAGCAGGGCCGCGCCCCAGCGGTTGCGGCCGTGCCCGAGGGCGGCGCCCACGATGGCGTGGTCGATCAGGCCCCCCGCTGAATCCAGTAGTCCGCCAGCCCAGGCCCGCACCGTCCGGCAGCTCAGATCTCCCGACACACGCATGGTGAAGTCGTGATCCAGATGCAGATACTTCACGACGTGGGCCACACCGGCGATCCACACCCGTTCGAACACGGCGCTCGAGCGGCCATCGGGATTGACGAACGGCTCACGGTCGTCCACCTCGGCCAATAGGTCATTTACCGACGGAGCCAAGCTGCGCACGTCAACCAGCATTGTCGGCCGACGCCATCTCGGCGAGCAGACCGGCATCCCACCGGCCGCCACAGAAGAACTGATCACGAGCGAAGCGCCCGTCGAGGTCGAAGCGCAGCACGTGACAGTGATGCGTTGCGTGCGAGATTCCCCGCTCAACCCAGGTCAGAAGGTAGGCGGCGGCCCCGCGGCCGCAGCGTGGAGGAAGCGTTCCACCGACCGCGGGTGAGGTCCCCGTCTCATCCACAGTTACCGACCTCGTCGGTGGGGCCGGCATCGAGTTCACAGACCGAGGCGAACAGAACTGAAAGGCGTCCCCGGCACGTGGAAGCTCTACGCCGTCGAGGCCTGACACTCACGCGTACCCGCGACATGACGACGGGCCATGAGCGCAGAACGATGTCCGTGCGCCCAATCCCGCCGTGCCGGATTCGGCACGGAGGATGTGGGTGGAGCTGATCGAGCATCCACCGTCTGGATCGTGGTGAGGGTTACGTTCAGCTTGCCGAGGTCTGGTCTGACTTGTAGAGAGGGTTGACGGTCAACCTGTCCGAGAGCAGCGTTGTCGACCAGTCTCTCGGTGGTGGTGCCGCTGGTTGAGTGCGGCGGATCGCCCTGCGCCAACAGGACGACCCACCGTGCCGCACGAAGCGGCGGTGCCATCCCGAATCCAAGACAGGAAAGAGAGGGATGGCTGTGACAATCGTAGATAGCCCGCGCCCGGTCACGCGCGGTGTGGACATCCACCTGGATGTGAATGTTGCCGCGGTGCTCGATCGTATTGGTGGCCTTCTCGGTGTGGAGTCGTTTCCGACCTCGGCGGAGGGCAACCGGTAGTTGTTGGAGTGGATGGCCGGCTTCGGGGAACTGGAGCGTGTCGGGGTGGAGGGCACAGGGTCGTATGGGGCGCCCCTGGCGAGATTCCTCAGGGACTGTGGGGTCGAAGCGTTGGAGGTGGACCGACCGAACCGCCAGGAGCGCCGGCGCAAGGGCAAGAACGACACGGTGGACGCGATCGAAGCAGCGAGGGCCGCGCAGGGGCAACGCCAACTCGGTGTAGCCAAGACCAAGGACGGCAACGTGGAAGCGATCCGAGCGCTGATGGTCGCCAGGCGGTCCGCCAGGGACATGAAGATCGCTTCGCTGAACCAGATCCGACATCTCGGCTTCACCGCTCCTGAGGAGATCCGCCAGTCACTAGAAGGGATTTCCCGCCTTCTGGTCGCGAAACGCGCGGCCGCGATGCGCCCCAGAGCTGACAGCGACCCGGTCGGCTATGCGACCAAGACAGCGTTGCGGGCTTTGGGACGGCGGGTCCTCGAGCTCGACTCCGAACGCAGAGAACTCGACAAGCTTCTCGACGCCCTGCTGGCCGAGACCGCTCCCGGGCTGATCAGCCTCTACGGGGTCGGCAAACACTCCGCGGCCGCGTTGTTGGTCGCTGCTGGAGACAACCCGGAGCGCATCAGGTCCGAGCCGGCATGGGCCCGGCTGTGCGGTGTCAGCCCCCTCGAAGCGTCATCGGGCAAGATCACCCGACACCGGCTCAACCCCGGCGGCAACCGCCAAGCCAACGCAGCGCTATGGCACATCGTCATAACCAGGATGAGTTCCGACGTGCGTACCATCGCCTACGTGGAGCGTCGAACCAAAGACGGGCGCACCAAGAAAGAGATCATCAGGATCCTCAAGCGCTGCATCTCGCGCGAGATCTACCCCTACATCATCGCCGCCGTCTAACCGGCGACCGTCGTGGTGGCGGGTCTGCCCCGAGAATCGGCTGACAACCCGCACGCGGGCAGGTGCTTAGAACGATCTGTCGACCCGCCGCCACCCATCCGAGATCTCCTCGGCGAGGGACCGCTGGCCTACTAAGAGCCAGCCAGCTGGCCCATCCGTGTCTTGCCGCAACCCCCGCCGACGACCCCACCGAAAGAATCAGAAATGACCCCTTGACATTCCTAGGAGCATCGTTCCGCTCGGACCCAGCCGCGGGCCCCTTCTAGTTCTCGCCCATCACCTCTCGAAGCTGGGCCGTATCGACGTACTGCTGGAACCCGGTCACCTTCCCATCCCGAAGGCGCCAGACATGTGTCATCTGGGCGTCAAGGTGCTTCCCAGTCACCTTGTGGGTGCCCGCGTAGCGACCTTCGACCACGACCGTCTCACCCGCCTCATGAAACTCTTTCGGGTTGACGGTAAATCCATCCCAATCCGCACCTAGCTTGACAAAGAGGTTGTTCACGATGGCGTCTGGGCCTATCCAGGGTTCACCGCTGGGCTGGTAGGGGTTGTTTTCAGCTTCCCGCCACTCGATGTTCGGATCCATGCCTCCCAGCACCATTTCGATATCACCACGACCGAAGGCTGCATACAGCTCTTGCATGGTTTTGACGTTGCTCATCGTTTCCCCTCCTGGATCAGCTTGCCGACGCCAAGGAGTACACCCAAGCCGGGCACCAGTCAAGGCCTTCTGTCGTCCCGGCGACAGCGCCATAACGCCGGCGCACCGTGTTATCCCAAGGCGGCGAACAACCTTCGCCACCCGGGCGAGTGGCCGGGGGGAGTTTCACCCCCCGGCTCTCTCAGAACCGGACGTGACAGTCTCCCGTCATCCGGCTCCCACGGGTCGGCCTCGAAGCGGTGGGGCGAGTTGCCAGTGAGCGAATAGGGCTGGCTGGTGGTGGTGTACACGAACCAGCCAGTCGAATGCTCTGGCGTATCGCTTTCGGAATCGTTTGAACTTCTGCATGGCCCATCTGACGAGGTGGTCGTTGATGCGCCATGCGAGGAAGCGCAACTCGGAGCGGTAGAAGACTCCGTAGTAGTTGATCCAGCCTGTGGTCACCGGGTTGATGTCGGTAGCGAGGCTGGAGAGGTCCGCCCAGCTGCGACGGTTGAGATGCCAAGTCCTGATCTTCTGGCCGATCGCCTTGCGTGCTTTACTGCTTATGGCCGGCACGAACCCTGTGAAGTGTCCGTATGGGCCTTTGAGCAGGCGCCCCCGGAAGGTGAACCCGAGAAAGTCGAAGCTGACATGCTCCGAGGTTCCGGGCCGGTTCGAGTCTTTGCAGTACACGATCCGGGTCTTGTCGGGGTGCAGTTCGAGACCAACCGTCTCGAGCCGTTCGGCGACCTTGGCCCGAAGATTTTCGGCTTGGGTCTGGTTGTCGCAGTGGATCACGATGTCATCCGCGTAACGCTCGAACGGACAGCCCGGGTGTTCCCGGTCCATCCAACGATCGAGCGCGTAGTGCATGAACAGGTTGGCCAACACCGGTGAGATCGGCGACCCTTGCGGGGTTCCTTCCTCCCTGGGGACCAGGGTGCCGTCCGGCATCTGCATGGGGGCTTTGAGCCACCGTTCGATGTAGAGCAGCACCCATCTTTCGCTGGTGTAGTGAGCGACCGCCTTCATGAGAAGGTCATGGGGGACGGAGTCGAAGAACGCCCGGATGTCGCAGTCGATCACCCAGTCGTGCTCCCAACACCGCCTTCGACAGGTCTCGACCGCGTCCTGGGCGGAGCGCCCTGGGCGGTAGCCGTAGCTGTCAGGGTGGAAGATCGGTTCCAGCTTGTCTTCCAGCAGCATCGCTGCTGCGGTCTGGGCCACCCGGTCAGCCACGTTGGGCACACCAAGGACCCTGACCCCCGCCCCATGATCTTTCGGTATCTCCACCGCCCGCACCGGGCCCGGGAAGTAACTCCCCGAGCTCATCCGGTTCCACAGCTTGTAGAGGATGTCCCCCCACCGCTCCTGAAACACGTCGATGCTGACGGCGTCCACGCCCGGCGCCCCAGCATTGGCCCGGACCTTCTCCCACGCCCGGAAGACCAGGCGCTTTTCGATGTCGAACGACTTCCGCTTCGTAGGCTTCGATCCCTCCGTCGGCTCCTCCCCCACAGGGTTGGCCTCCGGTCGATCTGATCCGCCCGGCCCCGTCACTCCAGCCCCATTACAGAGCCTTCACCGCTACTACGGGCCGGTCCGCCCCTGTGCCCCGCATCGGTACTCTCCGCCTCCGGGTGGTATTCCCTTGGCGTTCTCCCTCTCGCGACCAGGGGGCCGACAACACCCATTTCGACTGGCCGTCACTATCGGGGCGACAGGTTCTCCTGTTCCATGCCAGCGCCTGCGACACGCTCACGCCACCTCTACACCGGACACCGTCAAGACAGCCACCAGGCAGCCTCCTGACCCCGGCCCACCCGACCAGCGGGCACGCCTTCATCCCGGGAACTACGAGATTCCCCGGTTTCGATGTCATCGTTCGCCGTTTCGATGCGTCATCAGTGGTTCACTCACGTTCGTCTTCATGTCGCACACCTGACCCCTCACACGGGGCCTTTTCCGCAACGCTCACCACCACGCCTCTTAAACGCAGCAGCTTGCGGTGGTTTGGGATCTCCGCCTGATCGGCGATCCCGGAGGGCCAACCTCCATCACCAGCACAGCACGGCTCGTGACAACAACCTTCTACATCGTCACCACTCCCCTTTCAGGACACACCTCGTAGTCGGCGATCTCGAGCGGGTCGGTGTCGAGCTCCGGCGTTCGGTCGGTGGGCCCTGATCTCCGGCGACAAATAATCGGATGCGTTGTTATTCGGGGTCAGTCGGAGACAAGGCGGGTTCGTGTTTTTGAGCGTTGTGACGGGACCCGAGCAAAGCGACCAAACCCGCAGCGGAGGCAACAGCAGCAGGGGCTAGGAGGCCGACGATTGCGGTCGCTCGTGTTGTGGTGTCAACGCCTGGGAACAAGAGTGGGCCGTTGCTGACCCCCACTTCGATCGCCATGACGATGTCAGACACCACGACGATGACCACGAGAAGCTCCACTGAGGTAACAGTCACTCGACGCCACAGGTTTGGCTGCTGGAGGCTGCTTAGCACGGACGCTGCGATAAGCATCAACACAATGGTCAGATTCGTGCCGGCAGAAGTGAAGACGCTCAGCCGATCCGCGAAGTCCACGGGCGGTGAGCCAATGAAGGAGAAGCTAGAGCCATCGACGGGGACCGGGTTTGTGATGGTCAGGCTGATCGTCTGAAGTAAAGCCGCCACCATCGCCGCGACCACTGCCAAAAGGAGAAGACTGGCTACAAGACCTGAAACCGGTCGCAAGAACAGCAGAGAAGGCTCGTCGCTGTCGGTCACGCTCTTTGCCTCAACAACATTGAGGCCAAGACGAGGAAGGCTGCGGCCAAGGCAAGAATCGTGACATATCCGACTGCTTGCGACGCAGCATCTGAGGCTTTCAAGATGGCACTGTGACCGTGCTCGGGGGTCGCCAACTCGACAACTCCCACTAGCCCCACAATGCTGAGCCCGATCAAGATCAAACCCGTCGCCGCCCCTAGCACGCAAGCTAGTGCTCGTAACCGTCGGCCCCCGTCCATCATCAGAACCAACACAGATCCAAGCAAACAAAGAGCTGTGGGCAGCCTCACGATCCCGGAGATCGACACGAGACGGCCGCCGACCGGGCCGAAGAAGAAGTCGATGACGTTCTTGACTTGGACTCCCACGGTCGCCAACCCACCAACAAGAAGGGCCGCCCCTACAGGCAGGGTGAACCGACCAAGAACCTCCGTCGGCCGTACCCTCCCCAGGGGGTCCTCGACAGACACGGGCTAAGACGATACGACATTGAGATGACACGCCGCGGAAGCGCATAGGATCGAATCACGCGCCCGTCCCCAACCGTCAACCAAAGGATCGCCGGAGCGCGAGAACAATATGGACGTGCCGCTGCTTGGTCGCCTCGGAATCGGTCAGCGAGTAGTCCTGGTTGTCTCGCTAGCTCTCGCCCTTCTTGCTGTGGGCGTCTATGTCTCGACCCTCGGGCTTTCCGGAAACCGCATCTATGGCACCGGGGGTATCGAATATGGCAGCTTCCTTAGCCCTTCGCAGCCGTCCTCACCTCCCACGAGTTGGAACGTGGGGATTCTCGGGTCACGAGTCGGACCAGACCTCTCCGGTTGGCAGCAGCTCCTTGTGTGGGTTGGGCTGATCCTCGTATGGGCGGCTCTGTCGGTTGCCCTTCTGCGAATACCCCATCGCCCAGACGTGGGAGCCGAAACGGGCTGAAACCCCGATCGCCGATATCTCGCGTCCTCGCCCATGTCGCGGCCGTAACTGGATGCGCTCATGTTCTGTTTCAAGTTGGGCTGAGCAACGTCACCTGGACCGGGGGGCATACAAGGAGGAAGTTCCCGCTGCTCACCAGGTCGGTGTAGTAAATGCCAGCTTGCAAAGGGGGTAGCTGGCCGCCCCCATCACACATGGGCGTGACTGAACCTGATGTTGGCTGTTGTGAGCAGGCCAAGTAGGTCGTTTGGACCTTGATCGCAATCTTGGTGTCCCCTGGATGGAAGGAGATGGCGCTACGTCTGTTGTACGCGCAGACGGCTGGCCACGCCACCATGGGGTGGTAACTCGAGCTGGTAAGCACGACCTCGTAGCTGGTGGCGCAGCCCGGAGGCGCGCCGATGGTGTGCTTTGTGGAGTTGGTGACGATGAGTGTGCCATTGATCGGTGTCCCGGCTCGCACCTGTGTCGAATCGAGATACAGCCAGGATGAGAGCTCTGGTGCGCGTTCCGGGTATGCATTTCGGGATGAGGCGCATCCGCCAGCGGCAAGTATCAGGGCCGCGGCGACGACCCTGAATCGAAAGCGCCTATGGCGCTCGGCTCTCGGGAGGCTGCCGCGGGTCATGTCCAACTTGACGTTCGTCGCGTGGGCTTGCATCCCTGCCTCCAGGGGACCAGGGTGAAACGACGAACGGCTCAGGAGCCCACTGAAGGCGCCGAATCGGTGTGTTCCGGCGGGCCGGGTGCGTAATCGCAGGCGCTGCTGATCTGGCGCGATGCTGGAGCTGTGGTCAGCTGGGCGGTAAACGGGATCGAGTTGCCGTTCGGTGACCAAGCCAGGGCGTGGTGGGTCGGTCAGGACGGCAAGTGGTCCGAGCAGCCGATCGGTGACGCAGAGGCGCTGCCGGGTCGATTCGTGTTGGCTGGTTTGGTGGATGCGCATTCTCACCCGGCGGTGGGAAGGGGGCCAGACGGTCCGGTGGCCCTTGACTTAGAGCAAGCGCGGGCAAGTCTGGTCGCTTGGGCCGAGACAGGGGTGACATTGATACGGGATGTGGGCTCTCCGGGTGGGCTCATCCTCGAACTATCGGGGGTGGAGGGTTTGCCGGCGGTCCGAGCGGCGGGTCGATTCCTCGCACCACCGGATCGGTATTTCCCGGAGTTGCTTGTGGAACCCGTCGGGGAGGCGGACCTGGTCGACTCGGCGCTTGCTGAGGTACGGCGCGGGGCCGCCTGGGTGAAAGTGATCGCTGATTTTCCTCACGTCCCGACCTTCACCGATGTGGCCCCGACCTATCCGGTTGAACTGATCGCGCAGTTATGCCAGGCCGTCCACCAGTTAGGGGCCCGGGTTGCGGTGCACGCCACGTTGCCCGGGCTTGCCCCTCTGGTTGCGGCGGGAGTTGATTCGATTGAGCACGGGCCGGGTCTTGATGAGCAGACCATCTCGGATATGGGTGGTCTCGGCGTGGCCTGAACGCCGACACTGTGTGCGATGCTCGCCGCTGCCGAAGATGTCGATGCTCCGCCTGATCGTCGGGAGCGGGCACGCGAGACTCGATCTCGTCTCCCGGAGTTGTTGGTGCATGCGGTTCGGGCGGGAGTGCCCGTGCTGGCAGGGACGGACGTGGTCGGCTCGATTCCTGAAGAGGTCGCCCTACTCGCCGAAATGGGTTTAGACCCAGCCCAGGCCTTAGCGGCCGCCAGCGCGTGGCCGCGCCGTTTCATCAACCCCCAAGACGAGCGCGCCGACATCGTCACCTACCACCACGATCCCCGTGACGACCCATCAGAACTCCGGCGTCCGGCAGCAGTCGTCATCGCCGGGCGACGGTTGCGCTGACTTCCTGCACGAGCCGGATCGCCGAGTCTGGCGCTCGAGTTCGACGCCCTCGGCTTTTGGCCATAACTAGATGCGCTGATGTTCTGATCGCTACCAAGTCTCAGGCCGTCGGTACCATGGCGGTATGGCACGCCATGCAGCTGACCTGCCCAGCGATCCCGCTGTTGTCGTCACGAATCCAGACGATGAGGTCAGCGCCGAGACCTTTCGCGCCTGGTTGGACCACCGCCAGAGCGGGGAGCCGGCCAGCCCGGCCGTGCGGGCAGCCGAGACCTTGGCTGAGGTTCGTGCCCTCGGCGAAGCGTGACACCGGTCGTCATCGACGCCTCGGCCGGGGTGGAGCTGGTGGCCGACACGATGCGTGGCCGAGCACTTCGAGGTCTACTACCCACCGACAGTGTTCCCTGGGTTCCTGATCACTTCTTCGTGGAGTGCGGGGCGGTCCTTCGCCGCTGGGAACTGAACGCAGTCCTGCCGACAGACGGCATCGGTACAGCAGTGGCCGAGTTGAAGACGTGGCCCCTGCGGGTCGCCCAGGTTCGGGGCCTGCTCGACGACGCATGGCGTCTCAGGTTCAATCTGACCGTCGCTGACGCCCTGTATGTCGCCTTGGCCGAGCATCTCGACGCGAAGGTTCTGACTGACGATGGCCACCTAGTGAACGCACCCGGTCTACCTGTCGGAACCCTTCACCTCCCTTAGCCCTGACATTCGGCGCTGGTCGCGACGGAGTGCCGGAGGAACACGGGTGACGCTTATCGCCGATTCGCGCGCACGTGCTCGGGCTGCGATCGACGTGATTATGTGCACCCGCGAACCGGAGCTTCGAGACATGTGGAGGTCGCTCCCGCAGATCTCGCAGTGGCTGATCTCGAGCAATACCTTCGTTGGTTCGAGCTCCGGTACAGGGATCTTTTCGATCACGACTGTGTGCTCGCCGCGATAGACGGCGGCGCGCATCATGGGGGTGGTGGCTGCTCCCGGCACCGCTCGGACGCTACCAACAAAACTCGCCGAGCTTGATCTGATCGATCACGACGAGCGGACGATGCGCCACCTGTACTCCCGAGGTGCGCAGTGGCTGATCGACGCCGACTCCCAGGGCCTATTTGCTAGGCACACCCTCAATGATGCTGACCATGGCCGGAGTTGGGATGATCCGGCTCAAGGTGAACCCGGCAGCGTCGTAGAGCGAGCGGAATTCGGCCTCTGAGCGCTGCCGGCCCCCGGTACTCACGAGCATGTTGACGTCGTTGGCGGCCGCACCGCGGCTCTCGAGCGACTCATCGATCCGGTCCGGATAGACACCTTCGATAACGAGCAGCTTGGCACCCGGCTTCATCTCGCGGTGGCAGTTGCGAAGGATGGCGATCGCCCGTTCGTCGGCCCAGTCATGGATGACATGCTTCAGCAGATAAGCATCGCCACCGGAAGGCACATCATCGAAGAAGTCGCCGCCGAGCGCACGACACCGGTCAGCGAGTCCGGCGGCGGCGATCTCATCGCTCGCTCGGGTGGCCACCAGCGGCTTGTCGAACACGATGCCCTCAAGATGCGGATGAGCTCCCAAGATGCCGACCAAAAGGGCACCATTGCCACCAGCGACGTCGACGACTTTGACCGTCGGCGAGAAGTCGTAGGTCGCGGCTACCGCCAGCGCGGTGAGACGGGTTCCCGACGCCATGGCTGCGTCGAAGGTGGCAGCGTCGTCGGGGTCCTGGGCGATCTCGGCGAAGGGGTCGGTTACGCCCCGCTTTCGGAACGCCGGCTCTCCGGTTCGGACGCAGTACTCGAGTTCTTTCCACGAGTCCTGGATCCGAACCCCCGCGAAGAGCAGAACCATAGGTCGGGCGCTCATGGGGGATCGAGATCTTTCCGTGCTTGAACCGGCCAAGCCCGCGCCAGCACTAACCATCCCAAAGCCCAAATTGGCCATCGGGACACACCTCAAGGGAGCCCGGAGGGCGCTGCGGCAATTGATTCGGAAGCAGACTGTCGGTGCAGAAGGGCCGATCCATAATCCGATTGGAGCGTCCTCGGCCCAGCGCCAGATCGGCACGTTGGGCGCGTGTCCTACCACCGCCGGTATGCGACGACCACTCCGTAACACCGGGCGGCCGGTACTTATTCGGGCGTGATCTTGTCGGTTCCGAAGATCGGTCCTGCCCTGGATCGACTCGCATTGGTGAAAATCTCAGACGATGGGCGGCCGGTCGTTGACGGCTGCGGTTTTGTCGGGGTTGAGGCGGAGCCATATTGAGGTGATACGCCCGTTGATGCTCTCACAGGTCATAACGATCGGCCCTTCGGGCCAGTCCATCACGAGCGAAGTGCTCGAGTTGATGTCGACGAGGCGTGCAGACGGTAGCTCGTCGCGGCTCGGGCGAGTCTTGAATCCGAACAGCCGCCAGCCGCCTCTGAGAAGCTGTTGCACTCGTTTGGCACCGACAACGGGATGTCTGGCTGCGCGTCGGGTGGGCCCGGCGTCGGACGTGAGCACGACGTCGGGGTCGAGGAGACTCAAGGCCCTCCCTTCGTCACCTGCGAGCACGGAGTCCATGAGCTGTACCAACAGTTCGCCCGAGGCAGGGCCCGGATCGGGAGTCCCGCCGTTCGGCCGGGCCGAATGCATCTTGCGCCTTGCGCGGGAAAGCAGCTGCCTACACGCCGGCTCGGTTTTTCCGAGTGTCTCGGCGATGATCGAGTAGGGCTCGCCGAAGACGTCCCCGAGAAGGAAAGCGAGCCGCTCGTAGGGGCCCAGCGAGTCGAGCAGGACGAGGAACCCGAGGGTCAGCGACTCGGCGAGCTCGGCCGATTCCTCAACGCTCCTGGCGGTCCGAACCGGGTCAGGAAGCCACGGCCCGACGTACTCCTCCCGCCGCCGGCGCTGCGCTCGCAGACGGTCGAGCGCCAGGCGGGAGGTGACCGTCGTGAGCCAACCGGCCGGGTTGTCCACGCTGCCGACGTTGTAGGTGGCCCACCGTATCCATGCCTCCTGCACCACGTCCTCGGCGTCCGCTAATGAGCCTGTGATCCTGTAGGCCAGGCCGGTCAGGCGCGGACGCTCCCCTTCGAAGACATCCACGCTGCCGGCTGCGGAGCCAGGGTTCACGCGACCCTCGGGTAGGTGCGCCTTCCCTCCCGTGCCCGGGCTGCGAGCATGCCAGAGCGTTCGCCGCTAGCCATCGCCGCGTCGGCCAGCCATCCCGTGGGCCCCACCCAGTCGCCTGCCAGGTAAATCCCCTCCGCCCCGGGCACGGCGACCTCCGGCCGGCCGGCTAACCCTTGGTCAGGGCTGGGAAGCAGGTGAGTGACGACCATGTCGGCCAGGAACCTTTCCTCAACGATGTGACCGTCAGTAATTCCGGCCAGACGGGCGTGGACGTGAAGTTCGGAGCGATCCAAACGTGCGTCGCGTGCCCCGTAGCGCATTACGTGCACCAGGGACCCTCCTCTGGGCGCCAGGTTACCGGGCGGGCAATGCCGCGACAGGTACAACGGCTCGTCCAG
This sequence comes from Acidimicrobiales bacterium, assembly GCA_036378675.1. Classification (NCBI taxonomy): domain Bacteria; kingdom Bacillati; phylum Actinomycetota; class Acidimicrobiia; order Acidimicrobiales; species Acidimicrobiales bacterium. Next base: position 1,683 of record DASUWA010000043.1, on the reverse strand, counting down.
TCCAAACACCAGCGGAGGGCGATGTCCCCGCAGCCCGAGATCCAGGCAGGCTGCGGTGACCGCGGGTCCGAGCTCAGGCCAGCCCGGGTCGACCGGCAGCAGCTTGCGGGCCGCTGCGGGGCCGCCGGCGGCGACCACCACCGCAGCAGCAGGCAGCACCTCGCCTCCCGCGAGTAAGACTTCCCATCCTCCCGGGACGCCATTGATAGCGGTGGCGGATTGGTGTGTCCGAATGGTTGCACCGGCTTCCGACGCGGCCGACAAGAGGCCCGCCACCAGGGTTGCCCATCCCCCGTCGAGGTAGGACACGCCCCCGACGAAACCCAGCTTCAGCTGCGAAATGGCGAGGTCGGCTGGCATGCGCTCGAGGTCGGCCACGTAGGAGGTCACTCGAATGAACATCCGAGTCAGTTCGGACACGTCACGGCTTTTCCCCAAAGAACCGGCCCACTCTTCAGCGCTTCGACCCGCCCATCTCGCAGGAGACGCCTTGACAAGTCTGGCGATAAATGAGCCCATCGGGCCGCATACCAGCCGCACCAGCTTGCCGTCGCGGACACCCCGGGCGCCGCGCAACGGCGGTAGATGACCACGATGCGGCACCCCCAGGTCGCGCAGTATCCGCCACGCCTCGCCGCCCCGATAGATAGCGTGCGGACCCTGGTTGAATAGGTAGCCGCCCCGCTCGTCGGTGCGCGCCCGACCTCCGCCGCCGTGGGCCTCCACCACGACCACCCGGTTCCCTGCTCGGGCAGCAGTCGCCGCAGCGGTCAACCCTGCCAACCCCGCTCCGATGACCACTACGGGATCTATGTCATGTTCTCGCATGCAGAAATGACGCCGCCGCCCCAACTCTTGTGACATCGTTCTGAGAAATTTCAAGGCCTGTCGGCTCGCCCTGACACGAGTGCGGGTAGCCCGGAACGCGCCGCCCGGAGCGTGAGCCGCAGGTATCCGCCGAGGTGCCGATCCTGATTATCCAGAACGCCCGATCGATAATAATCCGACTCGAGCGATGATCGGTCGGATGCAGAACGGCATGTCTGAAGCAGTGGGTTTTGTCAAGCAGAGTCTCCGCCCGCGGAGTCCGTTTTGGTTGTGGGTTCGTGGCGTTGCGGGCGAGTGTTAGTTGATGTGTGAGCGCGCGAGGGTGGCCTTCGGCGAGTGGGTCGTCGGGGGTAGGGCGGTCAAGGCCGGCCGGAGGCCGCCCGGAGGGGAAGCCTTGACGGCCCGGTCAGTCCGGTTCGGATAATGGATGTTGAAGCCCCGTCAGGGGCTTCGCGGTCGCGTCTTTCGCCGTTGTGGCCATGGACGCGTGGCGCGGTCGTCTCCAGTTCCCCGTGGGTTGTGGGGTTCAAGCAGGCCGCTCGGCTGCTTGGTCATGTCTTCGCCGGGCCCCGACCGGTGTGGCCGGGTCCGAGCATGGAGCGATCCGGCGCAGCCAACAGTGCCCAATCACATAATGACGACCCGGCAGGGGGTCATGCCGTTCTGCGGGCTGGACTGCTGGCTGCGTCCGAGCGTCACCCTCCTGCGACCCGTGCGAGGCAACGGATGTGACCGTCGCGAAGGCCGTAATACACGAGGGTGAGAACTTTGCGGCCGGCCGCCACCTTGGCGATGTTGCGGCCCCGTCTTTCGGCGATTTGTCGGTAGCAGGCTTTGAAGTCGCCGCCGGCGTGG